>DATGJK010000093.1:0-7120 GCA_035295245.1 Acidobacteriaceae bacterium | reverse complement strand
GTCCTCGCTGCCATTTCTCTCTGCCGTGAGTTCGGCGCGCCGCTCCTCTGTCGCGGAGGAGGAACTTCGCTAGCCGGACAATGCTGCAATGTCGCCGTCGTTCTCGATTTCTCGAAGCACATGGCGCAGATCCTCGAGATTGATCCCGCGCGCCGCATTGCCCGCGTGCAGCCCGGAGTCGTTCTCGACCACCTTCGCAATGCCGCCGAAAAATATCACCTGACCTTCGGACCCGATCCCGCCACCCACGATCGCTGCACACTCGGCGGGATGATCGGCAACAACTCATGCGGAACGCACAGCGTGATGGGCGGGCTGACAGCAAACAACATTCGCTCGATGGATGTGCTGCTGGCCGATGGGACGCGCATGACGGTGGGCGCGACCAGCGAGGCGGAGCTGCGGGAGATCATGAACCGCGGCGATCGCAAAGCGCAGATCTATGCGGGCATGCTGCGGCTGCGCGACCGCTACGCCGACGAGATCCGGCGGAGATTTCCGAAAATTCCGCGGCGCGTCTCCGGATACAACCTCGATGAGTTGCTGCCGGAAAACGGATTTCAGGTGGCGCGGGCGCTGGTGGGCAGCGAAGGCACGCTGGCGACGGTGCTGAGCGCCGAACTGGATCTGATGCATAGCCCGCCGTGTCGGCGGCTGGCGGTGCTGGCGTTTGCCGATCCTTTTCTGGCGGCGGACGCGGTGCCGGAGGTGATTGAGCACGGACCGATCGGGCTCGAGGGCATCGACTGGATGCTGCTGGACTTCATGCGGCGCAAGCATCTGGCGGTGGACGATGTGAAGCTGCTGCCGGGGGGCGGCGGGTTTCTGCTGGCGGAGTTCGGCGCGGAGACGAACGAAGAGGCCGAGGCAAAGGCACGAAACTTTGTCCAGGCGGCTGCGCGTTTCGGGACGGCACCGCAGACGGCGCGCATCTATCCGCCGGATGAGGCGGCGCGGATTTGGTTTGTGCGCGAATCGGCGCTGGGAGCCATGGTGTTCGTTCCGGGCGAGCCGCATGGATGGGAGGGTTGGGAGGACGCGGCGGTTCCGCCGGCGAAGCTGGGCGTCTACCTGCGGCAGATTACGGAACTGATGAAGCGCTACGGCTATCGCAGTCCGCTGTATGGGCACTTCGGGCAGGGATGCGTGCACTCGCGGGTGAACTTCGATCTGGAGAGCGAGCCGGGGATCCGCAAATACCGGGCGTTCATCGACGAGGCAGCGGACCTTGTGATTGCGCTCGGTGGATCGCTTTCCGGGGAGCATGGCGATGGGCAGGCGCGGGGGGCGCTGCTGCCGAAGATGTTTGGGCCGGAGCTGATGGAGGCCTTCCGGGAATTCAAGCGGCTGTGGGATCCGGAGAACCGGATGAATCCAGGCAAGGTGATCGATGCGCGGGTGGTGTATCAGCCGGACGAGAACCTGCGGCTGGGCGCCGGTTACGTTTCACCGAAGCCGGAGACGTTTTTCCAGTTCCCTGCCGATCATGGGTCGATGGGCGAAGCGACGCTGCGCTGCGTGGGCGTGGGCGCGTGCCGCAAGACGAATGCGGGAACGATGTGCCCCAGCTACATGGCGACCGGCGAGGAGAAGCACTCGACGCGGGGGCGCGCGCGCTTGCTGTGGGAGATGCTCGAAGGGCGAGTGATCGCTACAGGGTGGCAGAGTGAGGGCGTGCGCGAGGCGCTGGACCTGTGCCTCTCGTGCAAAGCGTGCAAGAGCGAGTGCCCGGTGCAGGTGGACATGGCCACGTACAAGGCGGAGTTTCTGGCGCACTACTACGGCGAGCGATGGCGGCCGCCGCAGCATTACGCGTTTGGGTTCATGGACCGCCTGGCGCATGTGGGATCGTTTGCGCCGGGTTTGGCGAATCTGCCGCTGCAGATGCGGGGAGTGTCGGGGGCGATCAAGGCGGCGCTGGGCGTGGCGCAGCAGCGCCGATTGCCGCAGTTTGCGACGCGGAGCTTTCAGAGGGAGCGGCGGGGGCCTCGTGATCGGCGCGAAGCGCAGTTCGCTGGACGCGCAGTGCTGCTGTGGCCGGACACGTGGAACAACTACTACCATCCGCAGTCGCTGCGCGCGGCGGCGCAGGTGCTGGAGCGGGCGGGATTTGCCGTCGAGGTGCCGCGAAAGCATGTGTGCTGCGGGCGGCCGCTGTACGACTTTGGATTCCTGCGGCAGGCGCGGGAATATTTGCGGCGCATTCTTGAGGATTTTGGTGCGCAGATCGAGGCGGGACGGTTTTTCGTTTTTCTTGAGCCGAGCTGCGCCAGCGTGTTTCGCGATGAGCTGCTGAACTTCTTTCCGCAGTGCACGCGCGCGCAGCGGCTGAGCGAGCAGACGCTGCTGCTGAGCGAGTTGCTGGCGCGTCATGCTCCGGAGTTCGAGCCGGCGCAGCTTGCGGGGCGCAGGATCATCGTGCAGGGGCATTGCCATCACCAATCGCTGATGAAGATGACGGATGAGATGGAATTGCTGCGGCGCACCGGGGCCGCGGTTGAACTGCTTGATTCCGGCTGCTGCGGTATGGCGGGGCCGTTCGGATTTGAACGCGAGAAGTTTGCGGTGTCGCAGGCGCTGGGCGAGCGGGTGCTGCTGCCCGCGGTGCGGGCGGCGGGGGCGGATACCCTTGTGGTGGCTGACGGGTTCAGCTGCCGCGAACAGATTGCGCAGAACACGAACCGGCGCGCGATGCACTTCGCGGAAGTCATCGCCGGTCTGCAGGCGGGCAGTTGACAGGGGGCACGATCTCACTTACGGTGAAAACAGAGATGCAGGTTCGCGTCCATCATCGTCATCCCCACCATCACCACGTGACGAGCGTGCCGGCGAACTTCTGTACTCCCAGGTTGAATTAGAAAGCAACCAACAGGATCCAGAAAGGCCCGCCGGCGCAGAAAGCGCTGACGGGCTTTTGAATTTTCCGACAAGAATGGAGCGACAGGAAGCATGACCACGATCGACTTTGGCAAGATGGACGGGCTGGTGCCCGGCATCGTGCAGGACGCGCGCACCGGACAGGTGCTGATGCTGGGCTTTCTCAACGAGGAGAGCTGGCGGAAAACAAAAGAAACCGGCTTTGTGACGTTCTGGAGCCGCACGCGGAAGAAGCTGTGGATGAAGGGCGAAACGAGCGGGAATCGGCTGCGCATCGTCGAGGTTTCGACGGACTGCGACAACGACGCGCTGCTGTTCCGCGTGGAGGTGGAGGGCGACGGGTTGGTGTGCCACGAGGGCACGGTGAGCTGCTTTACGCGTCCGCTGACGGTCGAGAACGAGGTGCGCGCATGAGCGGCGCTAATGGCAAGAAGCTGCGGCTCGGGATTCCGAAGGGCAGCCTGCAGGACGCGACGATCGCGCTGTTCAAACGCGCGGGGTGGAACATCTACGCGGACGGGCGATCGTATTTTCCGAACATCGACGACGCGGAGATCGAGTGCATGCTGATCCGCGCGCAGGAGATGGCGCGCTATGTCGACCACGGCGTGCTCGACGCGGGGCTGACGGGCATTGACTGGGTCGTCGAGAGCGGACTCGATGTGCAGAGCATCACCAGCCTGGTGTATGCGAAGCAGAGCCGGCGCAAGGTGCGCTGGGTGCTGGCGGTGCCGGAGAGTTCGGCGTGGCAGAAGGCGGAGGATCTGGCCGGGAAGATTATCGCGACGGAACTGGTGGAAGTGACGAAGCGCTATTTTGCCGGGAAGAATGTGCCGGTGAAGGTGGAGTTCAGCTGGGGCGCGACGGAAGTGAAGCCGCCGACGCTGGCTGACGCCATTGTGGAAGTGACGGAGACGGGAAGCAGCCTGCGCGCCAATCGCCTGCGCATTATCGACACGGTGATGGAGAGCGAGACGCATTTGATCGTGAATCGCACGGCGTACGCGGATGCGTGGAAGAAGCACAAGATCGACAGCCTGGCGATGATGCTGCGGGGCGCGATTGACGCGCAGGGACAGGTCGGGCTGATGCTCAATGTGGAGAAGGCGAATCTGCAGGCGGTGCTGGGGGTGCTCCCCGCGCTGAACTCGCCGACCATTTCCGAGCTGAGCGATGCAAAGTGGGTCGCCGTGAACACGATTCTCGAAGAGAGCGTGGTGCGCGAGGTGATTCCGCGATTGAAGGCGGCGAAGGCGACGGGGATCGTGGAATATCCGCTGAATAAGGTGGTGCTGTGAGGCTGCTGCGGACCACGGGGCGCGGCGCCGATGAGGCGGCGCGGGCGATTGCCGCGCTGACGGATCGCCGGAATGCGGGCTACGAGAGCACCGTGCCGCAGGCGCGGCCGATCGTGGAAGGCGTGCGGCTCGGCGGGGATGCGGCTCTGCTGCGCTTGCGGGCGAAGCTGGACGGCATTTCGTCACAGGTTCCGTTACGAATTGCGGAGGCGGAACTGAAGGCGGCGTGGGATGCGATGCCGGCGGAGACGCGGCAGGCGCTGAAGATGGCGGCGAAGAACATCCGCAGTTTTGCGGCGAAGCAGCGGCCGCGGGATTTCGATCTGCAGCCGGCGCGCGGAGTGATGACGGGACAGCGCGTGGTGCCGCTGGCCTCGGCAGGATGCTACGTGCCGAGCGGGCGGTATCCGCTGCCGTCGACGCTGCTGATGACGGTGACTCCGGCGCAGGTGGCGGGCGTGGAGCGGATTGCGGTGGTGTCGCCGCGTCCTGCGAAGGAAACGCTGGCAGCGGCGGCGATGCTGGGCGTGACGGAGTTCTACCGCGTGGGAGGAGCGCAGGCGATTGCCGCGCTGGCGTACGGGACGGAGAGCGTTGCGCGAGTCGACAAGATTGTCGGGCCGGGCAACGCCTGGGTGACAGCGGCGAAGAAGCTGGTGGCGTTCGACTGCGGGATCGACATGCTTGCAGGGCCGACGGAGATTGTTGTGACCAGCGAGGCGGGCGAGCCGGCGGCGATTGCCGCGGATCTGGTGGCGCAGGCGGAGCACGATCCGCAGGCGGTGGCGGTGTTCATCACCAGCAAGGCGGAATTGGCGAAGGCTGTGGTGGCTGAGGCGAAGCAGCGCGCGCGAGGGAACAGGATCGCGGCGGAGGCGCTCGAGCAGAACGGGCTGGCGCTGATCACGCGGAACACGGACGAGGCGCGGGAAATCACGAATGCGATTGCGCCGGAGCACTTGACGGTGGACAGCGCAGCGGATCTCGAGTGGGTGCGGAATGCGGGATCGGTGTTCATCGGGCGCTGGTCGGCACAGCCGCTGGGGGATTACGTTTCCGGGCCGAATCACACGCTCCCGACGAGCGGACTGGCGCGGGTGCGCGGGGGGCTGAGCGTGCTGGATTTTGTGAAGCTGATCACGGTGCAGGAGTATTCGCGAGAGGGCGTGCGAGAGCTGGGTCCGGCGGCCATCCGGCTGGCGAACGCTGAGGGATTGGTGGGACATGCGGAAGCGATCCGCGCGCGGGGGGTGCGATGAGCAAGCGATCAGAAACTGCGGCGCGGCTGGAACCCTCGGCCGCCGTGCAGCGCATGAAGGAATACCATCCGCCGCTGGGCGATCGGAGCGGCGTGCGGCTGGACTTCAACGAGAACACGTTCGGCTGCTCGCCGCGCGTGCTGGAGGCGCTCGGGTGCATTTCGCGCGGGGATCTGACGCGGTATCCGGAGCGCGAGCCGCTGGAACGCCGCGTGGCTGAGCCGCTGGGGCTGGCACCGGCGCAGGTGCTGCTGACGAACGGCGTGGACGAGGCGATTCACGTGCTGTGCCAGACCTATCTGGATGCGGGCACGGAGATCCTGCTGCCTGTGCCGACGTATTCGATGTATGAGGTGTATGCGTCGGGGACGCCGGCGCGAGTGGTGGCAGTTCCGGCGGAGAAGGATTTTCAGTTCCCGCTGCAAGCGCTGTTGCGGGCGATCACGCCGGCGACGCGGCTGATCGCGATTGCGAACCCGAACAGTCCGACGGGGCAGGCAGTGAGGCGTGAGGATTTGGTTCGCGTGATTGAGGCTGCACCCCATGCAGCGGTTTTTGTGGATGAGGCGTATTACCACTTTTTTGGCGAGACGGTGCTCGATCTGATCGGGCGGGTGCCAAATGTAATCGTGGGGCGCACATTTTCGAAGGCGTACGGCCTGGCGGGGCTGCGGATGGGCGTGCTCTGTGCGGCCGAGGAGCAGATGCACTGGATGAGGCGGGCAATTTCTCCCTACAGCGTGAACTCGGTGGCGCTGGCGTGCCTGCGGGCGGCTCTGGAGGACGAGGGCTATTTGCGATGGTACACGGAGGAGGTGCTGGCCTCGCGCACGCAGTTTGAATCGGCGCTGCAGCGGCTTGGGGTGCCGTACTGGCCGTCGAAGGCGAACTTCGTGCTGGTGAAAATCGGGCCGAAGCACCGCGACTTTGTCGAAGCGATGCGCCGCCATAATGTGCTGGTGCGCGACCGTTCGAATGATCCGGGCTGCGACGGCTGCGTTCGCATCACGGTGGGCACGCGCGAGCATACGGAGCTGGGGATTCGAGCGCTGGAGACGGCGCTCGGAGAGATTGGCTGGTCTGCGGAGCAGGCCGGAGGCAAGTGATGACGGCGAAACGGAAGCGGCCGCAGAAAAGGACAGCGGAGATTCGCCGCAGAACGGCGGAAACGCAGATCGATCTGAAGCTGACGATCGAGGGATCGGGACGGTACAGCGTTTCGACGGGCATCCGCTTCTTCGATCACATGCTGGAGCTGTTCACGCGGCATGGGGCCTTCGATCTGGAACTGCAGTGCAAAGGTGACCTGGACGTGGACCAGCACCACACGGTCGAGGATGTGGGGATTGCGCTCGGCGAGGCATTCGACAGGGCACTCGGCGATAAGCGTGGCATTCTGCGCGCCGGGTATTTTCTGATGACGATGGATGAGACGCTGGGGCTGGCGGCCGTCGATCTGAGCGGACGCACGGCGCATGCTGTGGAGACGAAGGTGCGCACGCGGCTGGTGGGCGATCTGCAGTCGGAACTGGTGGAGGATTTCTTCGAGGGCTTCGCGCGCGGCGCCCGCGCCAACGTCCACGTGAAGACGATGTACGGCCGCTCGAATCACCACAAGATCGAGGCGTTGTTTAAGGCGTTTGCGCGGGCACTGCGGTTTGCGTGCTCGCGAGATCCACAACTGGG
>DATGJK010000092.1:0-4221 GCA_035295245.1 Acidobacteriaceae bacterium | reverse complement strand
CCTGCAGAGAAACCGGCAGAGAAAAGATGCTCCGCAGCCCCACAATCGCCAGACATATCATCAGCATCGTCGGCATCAGGAACTCCGGCGTCACCGGGCGCGCCGCCCGTATCTGCACGACGCCCTCGATCGTCGACACGGCAATCGCAAACGTGATGGCGAGATAGAACGCGTAGATGACGCGATGCTGCTTACTCCTCGCCAGCGATCGCATACTGAACTGCACAATCGCCGTCTGCAGGCTGTTGCCCCAGCGCATCCCGAGCCGCCGGCCTCGTCCACCCGGCAGCAGATCCGGCTCCTCCACCGTCTTCTTCATCGTTCTGAAATAGCCAAGGAGCAGGGAACTGCCCGCTCCCGCTAGGCTCACTCCCAGTGCGATCCACGCGCGCTCCGCCATCCATGCGTGTTCCGGAGGCAGCCTCCCGTCCAGTTGCACCATGAGAGAGAGAAACCAGAATGCCGGCCACCGGCCCGCGACCTCCCGCATCCCGCCCTCCACACTGGCCAGGCTCGGCTGAAAGATCCACGCCGTCAGGAACAATGCGAACGCCGCCAGCTGAAGCAAGGCCGACAGCCGCAGAAACGCGCGTCGCGGCAGCAGCAGTGCGGTCCACCCCTGTACTGCGAGCACCGAGGCGTACAAAAACACCGCCGCTGCGCCCATCGTGAACCACCAGGCGAAGAGCGCCCGCAGCATCCCCGGAAATCCGCCGGCCATCCAGCCCATCACCGCCGGCAGCACAGTTCCAACACCGAAATTCAGCGCGGCAACCGCGATCCCCAGCAGCGCCCCCGATGCCGCCAGTTTCGCGGCGAGGATAGTCCGCGGCTGCACCGGCAGCGGCCCCAGCACCATGGCGTCGCGACGGTCCGGAAACACCGCATCCCAGGAAACCACCGTCACCAGCCCCACAATGAGCATCGTGCCGGCGACAAAGCTGAGCACCTTCTGCAGGACGAAGCGAATCAGCGCAGGCGGCGCGCCGTTCGGCTGTCCCACCAGGAACAGAAAGCCGATCGTCTGCATCACGCCGATCAGGATCAGCACGCCCGCAAATTGTCCCAGCAGACGCGGCACGTCCGCCTGGATCGAGAGCGCCTCCAGATCCACCACGCGAAGCAGAAACTGCCGATAGAGAACCCGAAACTGCAGCGGTAGCCGCTCAGCGATTTTTTCCCCAATCACCACTCCCGCCCCCACGTAACTAGCAACTAACAACTAGCAACTAGCAACTACCCACTCACCAAATCCGCCATCTGCCGCGCCATCCCCTCCGTATCCTGCTCCACGGCCAGCTGCGAAAAGATCGCCTCCAGCGTCGGCAGCTCCATCAGCGAGCGCAGCCGCTCGATGGAGTCATCCGCCACCAGCTTGCCTTTGTGCAGGATCACCACCCGCGAGCTGACCCGCTCCACGGTGTCCAGTTCATGCGAGCTGAACAGCACCACCTTGCCGCGCCAGGCCAGCTCCTGAATCAGGCTGCGCAGCACCAGCGCCGACGCCACATCCAGCCCGGAGAACGGCTCGTCCAGCAGCAACAGGTCCGGATTGTGCAGCAGCGCCGCGGCGATCAGCACCTTCTGCCGCATGCCCTTCGAGTAGCCGCTGATCGAGGCGTGCCGGTCGTCGTGCAGCGAAAGCAATCGCAGCAAGCCATCGATTCGCTCTCCCGCGGGTCGCGCCGGCAGCCCGCGCAATTGCGCCACCATCGTCAGGTACTCGGCCCCGGAGAGATGGTTATAGAGGTACGGCTCCTCCGGCACATAGCCCATGCGCCTCCTGAAGCCCATAAGGTCCGCCTCGATCGGCTGCCCATCGAACAGGATCTTTCCCGCCGTCCGTTCGATCAGCCCGGTGATCATCTTCATGGTGGTGGATTTGCCCGACCCGTTCGGCCCCAGATAACCCGTCACCTTGCCCGCATCCGCCGTGAAGCTCACGTCATCCACAGCCGGAATTCCCGAGTACCGCTTGGACACCCGTCGCAGTTCAAGCCTCATCTATCGCCACCTATGTAGCATTCGGTATATCCGTTGAGCTCCGCCGCTGTCAAGCAGCTTGCTACATAGGGTAGAATCACGGGCATGGCTGCCGAGCCAAAACTCTCGCACACCGCTGCGCTCATCCTGCACGCCGTCGATTCCGGCTTCGTCTACGGATTCAGCATCATGGAGGCCACCGGCCTCCCCAGCGGCACCGTTTATCCGGCGATGCGCCGTCTGGAGCGCGACAACCTCATCGCCTCGCGATGGGAGAAGCAGGCCATCGCCGATGCTCAGGGGCGACCGCCGCGCAAGTACTACAAGGTGACCTCGGACGGAAAGACGATCCTTGCCGCCGCTCGCAAGCGATATCCGCTGCTGGAGAGATTCATTCCCGCAATGGAGAACGCATGACACCCCATCGCCCGGCGCTCCTGAAGTTCGCATGCGGCCTTCTGTTGCGGGTCGCCGGTCTGCTGCTCCCGGAGCGCGATCGTCGCGAGTGGCGCGCGGAGTGGCGCGCCGAACTCCACTACGTGCTCGGCCGCTGCGTCTCTCACTGGGCCTGTCTCGCCTTCGCGGTCGGCGCGATTCCCGACGCCTTCTGCATCCGGCGGCATGCGCGCGTGTCCCGGACGGCCACCCGTTGCCTTGAAGGGCTCGCCGGCTGTGCGGCTCTCATTGTTGCTGTTGCTTTGCTGCTGCCTGCTGTCAGACAGCAGATTCTTCCTCCGCGCTGGCAGGGTCCCGCCGATCTCGTCGCCATCTCCTTCACGCCCTCTGTGCTCGGCTCGGGAACGCAGGTCTCCGCGGGTCAATACCTGGCCTGGAGCACACACCTCCACCCCTCGCTCTCCCGCACCGCGTTCTATATGCCGGTCAGCGGCACCGCCGAGCTGAACGGGCGCGGCGAAACCTGGTCCGTCGGCAGAGCAACAGAGAATCTGCCCGCGCTGCTCCACATCACCGTTCGAGAATCTCTGCTGCTGCAATGCCGTCGCGCCGCCGTCACGCCCCTGGTGCTCAGCCGCTCTGTGTGGCTGCGCGATTTCGGCGGGAAGACGAACGTTATCGGCCGGCCGATGCGTTTCGCGGGCCGCCCCGCCACCATCGTTGCTGTCGCCCCGGCCATGGATTCCGCTCTGCCGATGCAGATGGACGCCTGGTCACTCGAGACCGGCGAAGCGATCGCAGCGATTGCCGCGCATCGCTTCACGTACGGATACATGCTCGCGCAACGCACGCCTGTCTCCTCAATCGCCGATCGTGGGATCGCACGCATCGATCTGATTTCCGACGATGACACGCCTGCTTATCTTTACGTCATCCCGCTCTCCAGGTTTGCCGACTACCGCCGCAAACTGCCCGAGCTTGATTTCCTGCTTTCTCTGTTTATGTCCTGCCTCATGCTGCCGGCGCTGCTGTCCATCTCGCTCCGAACCGGCCTTGTCACGGAACGCCTCTCGCTGCGGATGCGCACGCGAGGCTGGTTCTTTCTCTTCGCGAAGATCGCGCTGCTGGTGCCGCTGCTGTATTGCGGACCGCTGCTGATTGCGTATGTTCTGGCTGGTGGCTCCGCCTCCGCGCAGACCATCCAGACGTTCGTCACCATCGCTGCCGCGCTGCTGTCTGCGTGGTGGTGCCTCGAAGATCAGCGCCAGCGCTGCCCCCATTGCCTGTGTAAACTCACCAGCCCGGCCCGCGTCGGCGAACGGTCGCGCAGCTTTCTCGGGTTCAGCGGCATGGAGTTCGTCTGCGCCCAGGGCCATGGCCTGCTGCACGTGCCCGACTATCCCACCAGCTGGTTCGCCAGCCAGCGCTGGCTTTCCCTCGATTCTTCCTGGCGCGTGCTCTTCCAGCCGGGCCATTGAGGAACGACAGCGCCTTCGCCCCTCCGTACACTGTCAGGCATGGCCGCCGCCCTCGAGTTTCGCAACGTGTCGTTCTCGACGCCGCAGGGCCGCCTCTTGCTCGACGACATTTCGCTTGCCGTCGAAGAGGGAAGCACCACGGTCCTGCTGGGCCGCAGCGGCTCCGGCAAGACAACGCTGCTCCGCACCGTCAACCGCATGGTCGAGCCCACCGGCGGCGCCGTCCTCGTGCACGGCCAGCCCGTCCGCGGCACCGACATCATCCAGCTCCGCCGCGGCATCGGTTACGTGATCCAGGAAACCGCCCTCTTCCCGCACTTCACCGTCGAGCGCGACACCGCTCTGGTGCTGGAAGCTCAGGGCC
>DATGJK010000091.1:0-3102 GCA_035295245.1 Acidobacteriaceae bacterium | reverse complement strand
AAGAAAAAGCATGTGGCGCGCACCCGGTACACGGGGCGTCCGGGGCGGGGCCGCAATGCGAGTAAGGCACAAACCGCTTCCGGCGCTCCCGCGGCCGTTCCTACGCTGGACCAGGTGAATGCGAGCAAGGGGAAGAACCAGGCGGCCAGCATCGGCACGCAAAAGCCTGGCAAGAAAGAGAAGATCCGGTACGGGCAGGCTCCGCGTGAGACTCTGCCGACAGGGGACACGCGCCAGGTGGATGCCGGAGCCAATACGCCGGCTCCCCAGCAACAGGTAGCGATCAATCAGTCCGGCATTTCTCCCGACCTGGCAGCAGCGCCCGCCGCTTCTGCCGATACGACGACGGAGAAGAAGAAGAGCCGGTACACCGATCGGCTCAAGGAGCCGAAGCAGAAGCGCGAGCAGCAGAAGAAACAGGAGTGGGCAGCGACCCACCACGAGAAGTTCGTTCCGCCGAAACAGACTCCTGAGGAACAGGCGGAGACGCAACGCAAAGATGCCGCTCTGGGCCTGCGCGGCGATACGACGAAGGTGAAGAAAGCCAACCCGGCGAAGAGCGGTCCAAAGCGCCGGATCAACGATCGCGACAAGAAACAAGGCGATCAGCCGCAGCAGAGCAGCCCGACTCCCGCTCCTGCGCCTTCGGGAGCGCCGGCCAGCACGCCGGCACAGCCGCAGCAGTAGTCCGGTGCCAGCGAGCCGATGAAAGAGCTAATGGTGGCCGATCTGGCGAGCCGGGAGAATCAGCCCGTCGCCGGTTATTTTGCGGCTATGGCGAAGCAGGCCCGTTCGACAAAGAACGGGGCGCCTTACATTGCGCTGACGCTCAGCGACAAAACCGGACAAATCGAGGCTCGCATCTGGGACGATGTCGAAGTACAGCCCTTCGATTCCGGCGAAGTGGTCGCCGTAAGAGGTCAGGTCTGCCGCTTCAACGAAAAGCTGCAGATCAAGGTGGAGAAGATTCGCCGTGCGGACGAACGAGATGTGGGGCGGTATTCGCCGGCCGACTTCGTTCCGCAGACGGAACGGAACGTCGATGCAATGTGGCAGGAGCTGGAAGGGTGGGTGGCGGGTTTCAGCGATCCTCACCTGAAAGCTCTGATGGAAGGCTTTCTCGGCGACAAGGAGATTGCTGCCGACCTGCGCGAAGCGCCGGCGGCCAAGGGCCTGCACCATGCGTGGATTGGCGGACTGCTCGAGCACATCCTCTCGCTGATGGGCATTTGCGATCTCGCCGCCCGCCACTATTCCGGGGTGAACCGGGATCTGCTGCTGACGGGAGTTCTCCTGCACGATATCGGCAAGCTGCGGGAACTGCGCTGGGGCACGAGCTTCGACTACACGCTGGAGGGGCAACTGCTGGGGCACATCACCATCGGTATCGGCATGATCGAGGAGAAGATCGCCGCCATTCCGGATTTTCCGGCTGCCAAGCGCATTCTGGTGGAGCATCTGGTGCTCAGCCATCACGGGAAATACGAGTTTGGATCGCCAAAACTGCCCATGACACCGGAGGCGATTGTCCTGCATTACCTCGACGATCTGGATGCGAAAATGCAAACAGTCAGGGGGGAATTCCGCCGCGCGGAGGCCAATGGGCGTTCCGGCGCTGAGCTGACGGAGTGGGTTCGTTCGATGGAGCGGCCGCTGCTGAACACCCAGGCGTATCTGGAACAGGAGGGGCTTGGGGGCGAGGCCGCCGAGCCTCCTGAGCCAACCCAGCCCGAGGAGGAAGTGAACCATGCCTTACCTTTTGAAGACTGAGCCGGACGCCTATTCCATCGGCGATCTGGAGCGCGATGGCGAGACGGTTTGGGATGGAGTCACCAATCCTCAGGCGGTGAAGATTTTGGCCGGCCTGAAGCGCGGGGAGATGATGGTGATCTACCACACCGGCACGGAGCGGAGTTCGGTCGGCATCGCCAAGGTCACGTCGGTCGACGCGAGCGATGGCAAGAATCCCGTGGTGCGGCTGAAGTTTGTGCGGCGGACCAGAACGCCGCGCACGCTGGCGGAAATCAAGGCGGAGAGCATCTTTTCCAGCTCACCGCTGCTGAAACAAGGACGGCTCTCGGTGGTTCCCCTGACCGAGAAGCAGTATGCCTGGCTTGCGACCTAAGCAAGCCCTGATTCATCTACAATTAAAGCTGGACCCTTAAGAGCATGCTGCGTTTTTCCACCGCCGGCGAATCGCACGGCGAGAGCCTGGTGGCGCTCGTTTCCGGCATTCCTGCCGGTGTTCCGATCGACACAGAGGCGGTCAACCGGGAGCTTTGGCGGCGCCAGCAGGGCTATGGCCGAGGCGGGCGGATGCGCATTGAGACAGATACAGCGCATTTTCTGAGCGGGGTGCGGCACGGCAAGACCATTGGGTCGCCGATTGCCATCGAAATTGAGAATCGGGACTGGAAGAACTGGACCGAGGCACTCCCGGTGGGCGCGGGCGATCCGGGAAAGCACAAGGCGGTGGCTTCGCCGCGTCCCGGCCATGCCGATCTGGCGGGCGCTCTAAAGTGGGATTTTCCGGATGCGCGGTACGTTCTGGAACGGGCGTCGGCGCGCGAATCGACGGCCCGCGTGGCTGCCGGAGCGGTTGCGAAGCAGCTTCTGCTGCAACTGGGCATCGACGTGGCCAGCCATGTGATCCGGGTCGGAGCGGCGGACCTGGAACGCGATGCCGCCTGGGATGAGATTGCTGCCCTTCGCGCAAAGAATGAAGTGCTCCTGAACTGCGTCGATCCGGAAGCCGAGCAGCGAATGAAGGCGGAAGTGGATGCGGTACTGCGGACCGGGGACACGGTCGGAGGGGTGTTCGAGGTGGTGGTGCATGGTGTGCCGCCTGGTTTGGGGACCTGCGCCAACTGGGATGAGCGCCTGGATGGGCTGCTTGCGCAGGCGGTGATGTCCCTGCAGGCCGTGAAGGCTGTGGAGATTGGGCGCGGAGTGACGGCGGCGGAATCGCTGGGCTCCGAGGTGCACGACGCCATCGGTTATGCCCGCGAACTGCAGAATGGCAGCCACACCCGATTCACGCGCGAGCACAATAATGCCGGCGGGCTGGAAGGCGGCATCAGCAACGGCGAAGACATCGTCGTG
>DATGJK010000090.1:0-2987 GCA_035295245.1 Acidobacteriaceae bacterium | reverse complement strand
CCGCGTGGCTCACCGTGGTCAGCTTCAGCCCGTAGAACTGCACCAGAAACTGCACCGGAATTCCCAGAAACGATGCGATCAGCAGCACCCGCCACTGCCGCGCCGAAAACTGCGGCCGCCCCACGATGAAAAGCAGCCCGGCGCACGCGAACAGAAACCGGTACAGCACGAAGTGTTCGACGCTGAGCCTCTGGAAAGCAATCTTGCCGAAGAAGAAGCCCGTGCTCCAGAAAATGCCGGCCAGCGCACAGGCGCCGTAGCCCAGCCAGCGGCTCACCGAGCGGCGATGTTCACGGACAGTCTGCGCCGAACCAGCCAGCTGGGGATGATCCGTCACCGCGACGATCGCCCCGCGGCCAGGCTGCGCCACGCGTCGCCCATGAACAGCCGGATCGCCGCAATCCCCGCCGCTCCGTTTTCCACGCACGCCGCCGCATTCTTCTCCGTCACCCCGCCCAGCGCAATCACCGGAGCTGGCGCCGCCGCATCGACCGCCGCGCGCAGTGCAGCCAATCCATGCCCACTCGCCACGCTCTGTCCCGTGACTTTCTCGAACACGGGAGAGAACAGCATCAGCGAGGCCCCCGCCGCTCGGCGAATTTCCTCCGCCGAGTGGCAGGCCGCGCTTACGATAGCCTCTTTGCCCGCGCGTTCGTAGACCTGATGCGCCGCTCGCACCGCGTTGCCCGCCGCTCCCAGCAACTGCGGGTTGCCGGAGGCGTCTGTCGTCGCCGGGGTCGCAGGCATATGCACGCCGTCGGCTCCCGCATCGAGCGCCACCTGCGCCGGCCCGTTGACCAGCACGCGCGTCGCCGCGCCCGTCCCCCGCACCGCCTCGACGATCTGCACCGCCAGCGCCTGCAGTTCGCTCAGCGGCAAATCCTTCTCGCGGATCTGGATGTAATCCACGCCGCCGCTCGCCCATCCGCGCGCCAGCTCCACCAGCCGCTGCCTCCGCGCGGCATCGTCTCCCGGCAGCAGCTTGCGACTCGTAATGGTATACAGCAGCATCTCAACTTTAGTGTAAGTGTGAAATGCAACAGGCTCAGGGTTAAGATGAGCACGGGCCCGCTTCCGTTCCAATCCTCAACGCATGGCGAAATACGATCTTCTGGTTATCGGATCAGGTCCTTCCGGTCAGCGCGCAGCCGTTTCTGCGATCAAGAAGGGCAAAAGCGTGGCGCTGGTCGAAATGCGCAGCGTCGTCGGCGGCGTCTGCATCAACACCGGCACCATCCCCAGTAAGACCATGCGCGAGGCCGTGCTGCATCTCTCCGGCTACAACTACCGCTCCATCTACGGCATGAATTATCGCGTGAAGGAAAAGATCACCATGGCCGATCTTGCCTTCCGCGTGCAGCACGTCATCAAGACGGAGATCGACGTCACCGAGGCGCAGCTTTCCCGCAACGGCATCGAAGTCGTCAACGGCATCGCCCGCTTCGAAGATCCGCACCACGTTCATGTGGACGGCGCCCGCGGCGCCAATACCTACGAGGCCGACAAAATCGTCATCGCCGTCGGCACGCGTCCCGCCTCGTCGGATAAAGTCCCCGTCAACGGCAAAACCATCATCAACAGCGACCAGGTCCTGGACCTGCCGGAGCTGCCGAAGACGCTCATCGTTGTCGGCGGCGGCGTCATCGGCGTCGAGTACACCTGCATGTTCGCCGCCCTCGGCGTGCGCGTCACCCTCATCGAAAAGCGCCCCCGCCTGCTGGAGTTCGCCGATCAGGAGATCGTCGAAGCCCTCAGCTATCACCTGCGCGATACCCGCGTCACCATGCGCCTCGGCGAAGAAGTGCAGAGCGTCGAGCAGGTGGACAATGCCGTCGTGGCCAACCTCGAGAGCCGCAAGCGCGTCTCCGGCGACGCGCTGCTCTACGCCGTCGGACGACAGGGCAACATCGACGAGCTGAACCTGACCGCTGCCGGCATTGAGGCCGACAGCCGCGGCCGCATCCCCGTCGACAAAGACTTCCGCACCAAAGCGCCGCATATCTTCGCGGTGGGCGACGTCATCGGCTTCCCCGCCCTGGCGTCCGTCTCCATGGAGCAGGGACGCATTGCCGCCGAACGCGCCTTCGGCGACGAGCATACGCAGTCCAATCCCAGCTTCTATCCCTACGGCATCTACACCATTCCGGAAATTTCCTTCATCGGCAAAACCGAGGAACAACTCACCGAAGAGGATGTACCCTACGAAGTCGGGGTGGCGTATTACCGCGAGATCGCACGCGGCCAGATTCGCGGCGACACCACCGGGCGCCTGAAGCTGATCTTCCACCGCGAAACGCGCCAGGTGCTCGGCGTGCACATCATCGGCGAGGGCGCGGCGGAGCTCGTCCATATCGGCCAGGCGGTCATGGCGCTCAACGGCAATCTCGACTACTTCATCAACACGGTATTCAACTATCCAACCCTGGCCGAGTGCTACAAGGCCGCCGCCTTCAATGGCATCAACCGGCTGGCTCGCTTCGAGGACTAGCGTCGCGGGGCTCTGAAGAGGAAGCAATGGCGAACACAATTGGCGTGATATTGGCGGAGCGCATCGTCGCGGGGGTCAGCGAGGATCACCGGCTGCTCAACGGACTTAAAGAATTCCCCGAGAACCTCGACGACACCAACGGCCTCATCGAGATCCCCGCCGACAATCTCTGCGAAATCATCTGCGACGCCATCGCCGCTCTCGCCCCCTCCGCTAAAAATGTCGAAGCTGCCGGCGTCGCCCTGCCTGGCTTCGTCCACCAGGGCGTCATGCTCGACTCTCCCAACCTGCCTCAGCTCAAAGGCGCGCACATCTGCGAGTCGATCAAGGCCGGCCTCGATCGCCGCGGCCTGGGCGTGAAGGTGCGCGTCTTCAACGATGCCGACGCCGTCGCCGCCGGCATTGCCGCCACCCGCGGCCAGATGGAGAAGAGCGTCCGCGTGTGGACCATCGGCACCGGCATCGGCTTCGGCCGCTATCCCTGGACCGAGGGCCCCTG
>DATGJK010000089.1:0-9444 GCA_035295245.1 Acidobacteriaceae bacterium | reverse complement strand
CTACATCGCCCGGAGAAAACCGCCGGATCTCCGCTTCGCATGCGTTGTCGTCGTCCCAAAGCTGCACGCTCTCGCCGTCGAGGAACGGCACGAACAGCCCATTCACCGCCGGCGTCCAGCGAAATCCCCGCGCCGGCAAATCGAGTTCCTCGATGATCTTCGGGTGCAGCAGCCCCGCCAGATACGCGCACGGTGACATCTTCACGTCCGGATAGCGCTCTGGAAACGGCGTCTCAATCGTGCACGCTCCCCCCACCCGCTTCCGGCTTTCCAGCACCAGCACCCGCTGTCCGGCGCGGGCCAGATACGCTGCGCACGCCAGCCCATTGTGCCCCGCGCCTACCACAATCGCGTCCCACCGCCGCCCCGCCAGTTCGCGCACCGGCGCCGGCAGCCCGATTTCCCCCAGCACTGCGGCAGTTGGAGACGACTGCGTCAGATCGGTTCCCCTTTTGAACAGAAGCTCTGCCGCCAGTATCCACCCACACGCCGCCCCGCGAAAGTGCCTCCTTCCTCATTGCCCCAAAAAGAGGAATCATGCTACCTTGATTCACGGAAAGGAGACGTCCATGCGGATCAATCGACGATTGCGTGACTGTGTGACTGGCACGGCGCAGGACGGCTCTGTCTCTGCCTTCCTCTGCCGCGCTTAACGGCAACCTTCAAACCATAGAAGGGAACGTATGACGACCCACGAGTATCTGTGTCGCCACTTCGCCCGCATGGGTGCGCGCGTTCTTGTGCGCGGACCCCGCCGTTTGCAGCGGACGAAGATTGCTATCGATGTAGGCAGGGACCGCTCCGGCGAACTCTTTGTCATCGGGTGCCAGGACGACGTTGCCGTCGAAATCCTCGACGTGCAGCCCCGTTCGCATCACCTGGTGCTCATGACTCGCGAGGGAAGCGACAAGCACAAGTTCCTGCTTGGGCGCGATGAACGCCACTGGTTTGCAGCAGCGGTGCCCGGCGACGGTGTCCGCGATGTGCGGACGGCGATCGCCAGCCTACGTCCCCCGGAAATCGAGGGGCGCGAGGCCCTCCGGCAGGGCGAGTGGTTCTTTGTTCCGGAGCCCGGCGTCAGCGACAAAGACGCCGTGATCCTGCACGATGAGCCGCTCAGCCGCGGAGGGCGCAGCAAGCCTCACATTTGCGCGCAGATGATGAGGAAAGGTGGCCAGGCAATGATGGTGAGCCGTCAGTATCCGACCGGCATCAGCCTGAAGGAATACGACGAACTCATCTCAACCAACGAGAGAGCGCGACGGTTCGGCTGGCAGCCTATGGTCCGCGACGCCGAAGTCTACGCGCGCGGCGAGGTCCGCCACCGGGATCACAAGACTGTCACTCTCTGGTGCTGGCATCGCGTGTTCATGAACCAGGAACGATTTGCGAAGCACGCTCCGCAAATCGCCTTTCTGGACTATAACCCGTAGGGATCCCCAGGTCTCGCAACCCGAGCCCTGGGATCCCTACCCTACCCCCTACACCCGCCGCCTCCCTTGCCTCTACTACACCCTCGTCTCTCCACCCTACCCCTACATCCTCGCCCTCCCCGTCAACCCTTACCAAAGTGTTCCCCCACATTCCACACCACTTCCCCGCCAACAACTCTGACACTCGAGTTTCCTCCGCTTGGTATCCTGAACTTAGAGTAGAAAAAACGCGCAGAGCCCGCCCAACGGCGGGCTTTTCCTTTTCCGCTCGAATTTTCATCGCGGCAGGGCCGCGCGACCCGCCTAGGCAAAAAGCTCAAGGCTCGTCCAGGAGATCGGTCATGGGAGAAACACGCAAACCAGAATTCCGCCGCTGCCGCTGCCTCACGGTGGCCGGACGGCAGTGCCTGAAGAACGCCCTGGCGGGCGAGAAGTTCTGCCACGAGCACAAGCAGCACCGGCGGCCGGTGTGTCCGCAAAAGGATTCGGTCGAGATGCCGCTGCTCGAGGACCTCTCGGCGATCCAGCTGGTGACCTCGCAAGTGTCTCAGGGACTGTTTGCGGACACCATCGACCCGCGGAGGGCGGGCAAGATTCTCTACGCCTGCCAGGTGGCGGCGATGACGATGGCCCGGCCCAGCACGGTGAAAACCGAGCCGGCCAACGATTACGACCCGGTCACGGAGGTTTTCAAGGACGACAATGGCGAGCTCCTCGGCCCCGAAGTGCCGTGGGTGGGCGTCGACGGCTGCTTCGAGCCAATCTGGAGCCGCGACAAAATGCTCTACGAGCGGGAATGTGAGCGCCTGGGCAAGCTGAAGCCGCAGGGTCCGGCCGACATGCCGCCCGAAGGATGGCTCACTCCTGAAGAGCAGGCCGAGGACGAATGGACCTCGCCGAATCGCTGGAAGATGAAGATCCTCGAACGGCGTATCGAGGAAGACAAGCACTACAAACTGCCGCCGCTGGAGGAGCGCGCCTGCTACTACGACAATCCGCACTGCTGCGGCCCCATCAAGAAGTCCCCGTCTCATGTGGTCTGCGAATATTGCGCCTGGGAGCGCGAGGCCCACGAACGCATCCTGTGCCGGGAAAAAGACGCCATGCCGCCCGGCGCCCGCGAACGCTGCGCCCGCGCCGGCGTCCGGCTGACCGCCTTCCCCGATCCCGCCGCTGGGAACGAAACGGCGAGTGACGCGGGCAGGCCCGGCTTGCGTGGGCCTGCGGGGGCGCATGATTTGAAGAGAGGGGACCGTGCTGGAGACTCCGGCGCAGACGACTGGGTCGACGAGCCTGAGGAAACCGAGGTGCTCGACCCGCAATTGCGCGTGTTCCTCGATATGCGCAAAAGCGCCGACGATGTGGGCACGCTGCCTCCGCTGGAAGAGCGCACCTGCGACTACAGCATGCCGGACTGCGCCGGCCCCGCCAGCGCATCGCCCTGCACCTACTGCCGCCGCGAACGCGACTACTACCGCAAACTCCACAAAGGCGATGGGGGCCTCAACCTCAGAGGCTGCACGGCAGTGGGCTGTTGTACCGGGGGCGCTGCCTTACGGGCGGCTGCGCCTCTTCGCCAGCGCGAAGAAGGTCCAGCATCCAAGGAACGCGCCGACGTAGCCGCTGATGAAGTGCAGAATGTCGTGCATGTATTCCCACCGAACCGCCTGGTAGAAAGCCCACAAATGCATCGCCTGGAGGACACGAACGATCACGTTGATTGCCTCATCGTACCGCCGATTCAGGCGCTGCGAACCAGGCCGTGCACCTTCTTCGTTATCAGGCGAACGGGGCGCAGCATGCGCGCCTGCCACTCGCGGCGCAGCCGGAAGCGCTCGGCAAACTCGAAGTCGGCGTCGATCAGGCGGGTCATCTGGATCGCCAGATCGCGTCCAAGCCGCCGGACGCGCTTCCACCCTGGAGTTTCGACTTCGAGGTAGAAGCGGTGCGACGCGGCCCAGTCCAGCGTCTGCGGAACTTCGGCCAGGTGCTCGTTCCAGATGCGGCGCGCAAGCTCGTGCAGACGCTGCTGCTCCTGCGGGGAAAGGCTCGTCTGCGGCCTCGGAATCTCGGCATCAAGCTGCGCCGCCATCGCCCATCCCAGCACCACCGCGTTCTCGCAAAAGCCACTGATGACGCCGGGCGTGAACGGCAGCCGCCGAAACGCCAGCGCCAGATCGAGAATCAGGCAAAGCCGGTCGAACCGGTGATGCGCCGCGTGGATGCACAAATGAAGAAGCTCATCCGCCGGAGCCAGCAGCCAGACAGGCACGCCCTGGAAGGCTGAACGCTGCGCCGAATTCCAGGCGCGATCGACATCGAAGTCGACGGCGCGCGGGTTCTCCACATTGTGGTGAAGCTCGAGCAGCAGACCATTGCGCCGCCACGCACTCGCGTAGTCTTCGGGATATCCACTGCGCGCAAACCCAAGGCCTGCGAGCACGCGTTCGGCGCGCGCGAGGTCGCGGCTCCGCACCAGCAGATCGAGATCGTGGCAGGTGCGCAGCGCCGCGTCGCCATACAGACGCTCCGCCAGGCATGGCCCCTTCAGCGGGATGGCCGGAACCTCCGCGCGATCAAAGGCTGACAATGTACTCTTCAGAGTCTCCGTCCAGGCGAACGCTGCGAGCTGTGCGTCGCGGCCGATCGCTTCGATGCTTGCGCGCTGCTCTGGATTCAGGCGGACATTGCGGGCATGCAGCCGCTCCGCCACCCAGGGGAGGACGCTTTCCTGCTTCGCAGCGTCCAGCATGGCCGCCCATTCGCCCGCATTATCCCGGCCGCGCAGAATGTCGATCAGGGGTTCTATTCCAGGCCGCATGCATGCACCCGCCGATCCTGGCTTACTGCAGTCCCTGAATCTGAACCAGCCCTGTTGCGGCGCGCGGGGCATGCGTCCCGGAACGCAACTGCGCCGCAGACGGAATCCCGGTGCGGGCGTAGGACTTCTCGCAATCCGGCGACGACGGCCCGCGGTAGTCTCCTTCCATGTACGCCAGTCCGGGACAGCGCGAGCAGTAGCTGTTATGGCCGCAGTGGGAGCAGGTGTGCAGATCGCGCACCCGGACCGACCGGAGCTCGGTCAAAGCCGGGGAATGCCACCAGATTTCACGGAAGCTTTGCTGGCGCAGGTTGCCGCACGGCATTGGAAACGCCACGCAGGGAAATACATCGCCGAAGGGAGAAATATAAGCCAGCGTATGGCCCGCGCTGCAGCTGTATCCATCCAGAACATCTTCCTCCGCGCTGGATACCGGAGCGCAGTATTCATTGACATCGCCGACAAACTCCTCGGTGTGGAGGACTTCTTCCAGTTGCGCGCCGCTGATCCCCAGGCTCATGATCGAGCGGTCGCCGCTGAGCATCGGCGTGATCGTGGGGTCGATGACAAACTGTACGCCCAGTTCCTCCGCCAGCCGCTTCACGCCGCGTGCGTTGCCGTAGTTGTGCTTCATCAGCACGTTTGTGATGGAGACCCTGACGCCATGCGCCCTCAGGCGGCGAATCGCCTCCGTGGTACGGCGCAGCGATCCCGGCAGTTTGGTGATCGCGTCGTGGATTTCGGGAAGATGGGAATACACGCTGATCTGAACCTGCTCGATGCCGAGCTGGCGGATACGCGCAGCCTGTTCCTCGCCGATCATCACCGCATTGGTCTTGAGCTTTACATTGAAGCGCAGCGAGCGGGCATACTCGAGGATCTCGAAGCAATCGCGGCGCAGCAGCGGCTCTCCACCGCTGATGGCGAGGAAGAGCGTCCCGCTGTCGGCGAGCTGGCGCAGCACTCCCCTGATCTCGTCCGTCGTCATCTCGCCTTTTTGGTCATGATCGAGATAGCAATGGACGCACCGCTCGTTACAGCGCCACGTAATGTCCAGGTGCGCGCCGAGCGGCACTCCAAGAGCAGTCGCCTTCTCGTTCAGCTCCAGCAGCAGGCTCATAGGGAGGCACCATGCGAAACCGGCGCACCCGAGATCTGGAGTATGCCGTGGCTGGCCAGCTTCTCCACAAATTCCTGGGCGTCCTCGAGTGCCTGCTCCGGCGAGACTTCAAATTCGGGGCAGACGCGCTCCTCGACGATTTTGGAGAGGGGGGTTGCACCGTCTGCGGCGCTCCAGATCGCGGTCCCGACAGAGTTCAGCATGAAGACCGTGGAATCGAGCGTGGAGATAATCACCGTCTCGTCCCCCACCGTACGCGCGGCAATCTCGGCACTCTGACTGATATAGATATCGGCCATAGAACTCCTCACCTGATCAGGTCCCAGACACGCTGGTCGGGATAGAAAGAAAGTTGAAATACGGGCACCGCGTCGACAAATTCGCAGGCCGCCTCAAATACCCGGCGCACCATCTCGGGCTGCTGCGCAAAGAAAAGAATGTTCCGCAGCAGGCTTTGCAGGGCCGCGGCTGATTCCATCTTTTCGATACGATTCTCGGGCGCCTTGTCCAGCAGATAGAGAGCCGCGACCGGCGCGGAAATATCCTTGCCGGGCTGAGCTAACTCGCCCGCGAACGGAGTGCCATAAGCAACGTAGCGCCCATCTAACTTGCGAACATAGGACGCCTCATCGGTAAGCAGTGTCGTGTCGGGAGGCGCGAGACGCGCCATGGTAGTCTTGCCCGCACCCGAGACGCCCGAAAACAGGAATGCCTTCCCATTGCGCACCAGACTGGAGGCGTGCAGCAGAAATCCTCCCTGCTGCGCCAGCATCAAGGTGTGGACGATGCGGAGGACCGCGTCAATGGAATACGGATTGGCAGATTGCCAAACCTGACCCTGACGTTCGGCCGGGTTCCAGCGAGCGCGAAAGTCCCCACGCTGCATCTTCCACTCATCGGCCTCGAGCCAGACCTCCGTGTCGGCGTCCGGGTCGATGCCCTTCACGTCGGTGACCGTAACGCTGAGCGAAAAGTCGCCTTTGACCGGCTTGACATAATCGCCATAGCGATTTCGGAGCAGACGCTCGAAGGCAGGGTCCTCTGTTTTGACTTCAATGGGGAGCCCGCCCACTTCAATGACCACGCTGTGATCAGCTTTGCTCGCCGGGAGATCGATGGATACTGGCATATCTCGTTGGGTTGATAACAATCAATCGAGTGGCACGGAAGGCGCAGTGGGCATCAGAGCGCGGGTGAGAGAACTCCGCGTGTGCAATTTGGACGATAACCTCAGCCGGACCTCACCGGACAGGCGCACCGCGTCGCCGACAAGGTCGCGACAGGTTGCGTGAAGGGCCACGTCCGGCATACTGGCCGCCTTAAGAAGACCTGCGGTTTGCCGCGCAACTGAATGAGGTGACCCCAATCTTGCCGCACGACAGCGCTCGGGTCTCGAAGACCCGCTCGTGCCTGACTTCCGGCTTTACGTACGGCTTTCTGGCCGTGCGCTTCGCGCCGCCAGAGGGTAAAAGCTGCCGTTCCTGATCTTTGGAGCCAGCGTTCACGTGTTCACCTCATCTCTTTCATTTGACGCTTCGCGCCGCCCCAACGTGAAGGGAACGTTCATAGAGTGCCCTGGGCAGCCTGAATTGCTCTTACCGTGTTGCCGGATGCAGCCGCGCATCCGGAGGTTCCGGCCGGGGGCGAGTTCCCCCCGAGGTACATGTAGTAGACCTCGGATGCTCCGGTGCTCGTTGACGCGTTGTCAATCACGATGGAACTCGTACCCCAGCAGCCGATGACGCCCGTACCGGTGTCCTCGCCTGGGAATGAGTAGGCTATATAGCCTGTAAGTGCCGGAGAGGCGGGATTGCTGATGTTATACGCAACGACACACCCTGCTCCAGCGGTCGAACTGTGGCAGGCGGATGCCGATCCCTGATTGATTCCGAAATAGATCGTGTCTGTACCCGAAGTCGTCTGGCCACCTGATGTGCCACACGCGCTTCCGCCGTTATTGCAGAACTCGGTGATGGGGGTTGCAAATCCAGGTGTGTAGGGCGCATTTCCGTTCACCTGGGCAGCGAAACCAACCTGAGTTGCAACCGGTGTGCCCATGACGCTCGCTGCAATGGGTATCTGGTAAAGGTTGGCTGCCTGGAAGTCATTAACATTTCCGACCACCCAAAGGTTGCCGGACGGGTGCGCAGGGTCGGCGGAGGAGAAGTAAACATTATCGAATGTGCCGGCAAAGATGTACTGCTGAAAGCCGCCCCCTCCGATTGGCTCCGCGTTGCCGGGTCCAGCTCCATCGGAGAAGTTCGTGGGGAATTGCACGAGGCAGTTGACACCCGACCCGCATTGCGTCACGTTTCCGCCTTCGGTGAGAAATGCGTAGACCTCTCCTGCCTGCGAGTCCAGCAGAACAGCGTCGTGCGTACCGCCGTCAAACCTGGCCGATAGCTCCGGCGAGGTCGCGCGGACCGAAAAGGTTGAACTTGTGCAGACCGTGCCCGGTATTCCGGAATTGACGGAGTAGAAAAACCCTCCACTGTCGCCCGCAAAGACGCATCCGGAAACCGAGTCATAGACCGGAGAAGCAATCGTGTGGGTGTATTTCAAAGCTCCCGAGTCCAGAGCCAGCGTAGTCGCAACCGGTGATGCGGTGGTCGAGAATACATGCGTCACCTTGTAGAGAGTGGTGCTGTCATCGCCAACGTAGAGGATATCGTTTGCGTAGTCATAGTAAGGCGAGGAGAACGTGTCACTGCCGCCCAGTGGTGTCACAGACATACATGGGGCCGTGCAGCTCATGTTTGCCGAGGCTGCAGCAATCGATACCGGCGCGGTGACCGACTCGCCGGCGGCGGGTGCGGTCTTCAAAACGATGAGGTTGGCCGATGAACCATCCGACTGAACAAACGCGACCATGGTCCCGTCGAGCGAGAGCACCGGAGAGGTGGTGACGCCGCCGGGGGCCGTACCGGAGATGGTAGTGTTGTAGGCCCAGTAGAACTGCGGAACTCCGCTGGTTCCACATCCCGGAGTGGCGCCGGGATAGAGCTCGTTAAAGGCCACGATAGTGGCCTGGGTAGCTGAGCCGGTCGCCCCGGTGGGATAGGCGACGAAGTCGGTCGTGCAATTGGGTGCGCTGATCGGACTAAAGCTGTATTTCGCCGGATAAGTGTTTGGCATTACCGAGCTTGTAGTCAGATTCACCGACCAGTCGTTCTTGATCGTGTTTTTCGGCTTTGGCAGCTTGTGCAGCGCCAGGGTGGCTGGCGGCTGACTGCGGGCGAATTGGGTCTGGAGGAACTGCACGGGATCGGTCGCCGCGGGACCGCGCACGATGTCCTTGCGGCGGATCTGCTGCATGATGTAGCGCGGATCGTTCACGGTTCGGAGCCACACGTCGTGGCGGCCTGCCTGGATCGCTGCTTCCTCGGTGCCGGGATCGGCGAAGACCACGTGATGACTCGACCAGTCCTCGGGAACGCCGGCGAGAGCCGTGTTGCCGGTCCGGGGCCCATTCTGGCCGAAGAGCGTGACGCTCAAGAGGGCGAGTGCAGCGGTCGCGAAGATCGACCGCGCCGAGCGAGGGGAGTTCAGATTAAACATGGATGGTGCCCTTTGGATCGGAAGCTGGAGTTCCCCGATTCTACGCGTTTGTTGAAATTCTAGCCGTGACGGGATAGTAACCCATATCACTAATCAAAGGTAATCGGGTCTCAGGGGACCCCGGGTGGGCAGGATGGAAACGGTTGATTGAAAACAGAAGGGTTAGCGAACGCCCGGATTTCAGGCGGAGCGGCGGGTAAACCGATTGGTTTGTATCAGGTGGGATACGGCTGTGTCTCCATTGAAGCTGTGCGATGCGTTCGCTTGCGATATCCTGTCGAGAAACAATCCTTATGGCATCTCTCCAGGAATACCGTTGTGAAGTGTGCGGGAACGTGACCAATCGGCCGAAAGGCTGGTGGGTGATTCAGTGCGGCGATTCGCAGCTGACCGTTTTGCGGTGGAGCGCAGAGGCGGCCAATGCGCAGAGCGCGCGGCATTATTGCGGCGAAGCGCACGCGCAGGTGTATATCAGCCGGTGGTTCGATTCGATCTGCACGCCGGGAAAGCCG
>DATGJK010000088.1:0-9773 GCA_035295245.1 Acidobacteriaceae bacterium | reverse complement strand
TCCGATCGCCATGCAGCCGCTGATTGTGCCGAGGGCACAGAATGGGAGCGTCTCCCTGCTCAGTAACCCGCAGGCGTGGTGGGTGCAAATCCTCGCCCGATTGCGGGCGGATGTTGCGGCGAGGCGGGCTGAGATGGAACTTGATGCAATCCTGCGACAGACCGCGATGCCGATTCTCAGGCAGACAGGGGAGCTGGATCGATTCCATCTGCGATTCGAGCCGGGCGATCGCGGGTTGGACACTCTGCGAGGACAATACGCGCGGCCGTCGTATGTACTGCTCGCGCTTGCAGGATTAGTCCTGCTGCTGGCTTGTCTCAATCTTGCGAATCTGCTTCTGGCGCGCACGACGGCGCGGCAGCGTGAGCTGAGCACGCGCATGGCGCTGGGGGCCGGACGCGGAAGTATCGTCCGGCAACTGCTGACCGAGAGCCTGTTGCTTTCCGGGTTTGGGGGAGCGGCGGGTTTGCTCCTCGGCTACCTGGGCCGCAACATCGTGCTGAGGCTGTTGACGAGTTCGTCGCAGCTGGAAACGGCGCAGGTCCAGTTCGACTGGCGCGTGCTTCTGTTCACGCTGGGAATCTCTTTGGCCACCGGAATTCTTTTCGGGCTGGCGCCGGCGTGGCAGGCAACGCGCATCGCGGATCATGGCGGACTGCGTGAATCGGGAGGGGCCACGGCCAGCCGCCAGAGGCTGAGGCTGGATAAGAGCCTCGTGATCGGCCAAATTGCAATCTCCGCCACCCTGCTGGTGGGCGCAGGGCTCTTCGTCCACACGCTGCTCAATCTCGATCGCATTCCGCTGGGATTTGAATCGAGCCATCTCCTGCTTTTCCGCCTCAATCTTCCGCGCGCCCGCTACAGCGATGCGCGGATGACCGCGTTCTTCGACAAGCTGGCGGAAACGCTTGCGTCCCTTCCCGGAGTTCGCTCGGTCAGCGTCAGCAACATCGGCATCATCGGCGATGGACATTCGGGAGCGAATTTCCATGTCCTGGGGCGTCCGCAGGAGAAGGATCCGGCTCTGGTTCAAACCAACGGAGTCGGTGCGGATTTCTTCGAGACACTCGGCATCCCGATTTTGCAGGGGAGGGCATTCAACCGGCATGACAATTCGACCTCTCTGAAGGTGGCCGTTGTGAATCGCACGCTGGCAGAGAAGTTCTTTCCCAACGAGAACGCGATCGGGAAGACGTTCGAAACCGATGTCGCCGAGGGCCCGGTTCAGATTGTGGGCATCGCCGCGGATACGCGTTACGCAAATTTGCGCAGCGAGACCCCGCCCACGTTCTATGTGCCGTATCTGCAAAAGGAAGTTGGGCCGGGGCGCATGATGGTCGAAGTGCGCACGCTGGGAGATCCGACGAGCGTACTGCTCGAAGTGCGCCGGACCGTTGAATCGCTTGACCGGGATTTGCCGATGCTGGATGTGCGCACCATGAAAGACCAGGTACGGTCGACTCTGGTGGACGAACGCGCTCTTGCCGAGCTTGCCGGGGGCTTCAGTTTGCTGGCATTGCTGCTCGCGAGCATTGGGATTTACGGCATGATGGCCTATGCAGTGAACCGTCGAACCGCGGAAATCGGGTTGCGCATCGCCCTTGGGGCACGCACCCAGCAGGTTCTCTCCCGCGTGCTGCGCGAGGCATTCTGGCTGACGGGGGCGGGCATCGTGCTTGGATCAGGTGCAGCTCTGTGGCTGACGCGATTCATTCGCGTGATGCTTTACGGGCTTGCAGGTACGGATGCGCTGACCGTCGGGGGCACAGCTGCGCTTCTGATCGCCGTATCGCTGCTCGCCGCTTTCGCGCCCGCTCGCCGAGCCTCGAGAATCGATCCAATTCGCGCGCTGCGACACGACTGAAACCTGCTCGTGAACCTGCGGTCGCGGCCCGCGCCTGGGCCGCGTTCATCGACAAAGCAGGCGGTTCTGAGCAAGCCACTCGGTCAGCGGTTCATGTTGTCGAGGACGGAGCCGACGATGCCGCCGAGGACGCCGGCTTCGGTTTCGCGCCGCTGGGTTGGCATGTACTCCATGATCTGGTGAGCCAGCCGGGAGATGGGGAGGGTCTGGAGCCAGATGCGGCCGGGGCCGGTGAGCTGCGCGAGGAAGAGGCCATCGCCTCCGAAGATCATGTTGCGCAGGCCGCGGACCATGGTGATCTGAAACGAGACGCTGCCCTGGAAGGCGCCGACGTGTCCGGGGTGGACGAGGAGTGTTTCGCCGGGGCGCAGATCGCGCATAACCAGCTCGCCGGAGAGCTCCAGCCAGGCCGTGCCCTGGCCGCCGACCTTTTGCAGCAGGAAGCCGGTGCCGCCGAAGATGCCCGCGCCGAGGGACTGCTGGAATCCGACGCTGATGGCGATACCTGCCGTGGCGCAGAGGAATCCGTGGCGGTGGACCATGTATTCGTAGCCGGGAGCGACTTCGACGGGGACGATGTGGCCGGGCACATGGGTGGCAAAGGCCAGCTCGCCGGGGCCGCCGAGGGCGCGGTACTCGGTCATGAAGAGGCTGCCGCCGCCGACGACCCGCTTCAGCGCTCCAAAGATGCCACCGCCGCCGGCGAACTGCGTGTGGGTGGTCATCTGCACGTTGGGGGACATCCAGGAAAGCTCGCCAGCTTCGGAGATGATGGCGTCGTTCGGCTCGAGGAGGAACTCGAGCACCGGCATGGTCGTTCCGGTGATGCGGTTTTGCATGAGGACAGGGTACAGCGAATGGAGCGCGGTGGCGTTCCAGGTATGAAAAAACGAGAAAGCAAATTTTCGTACGGGGGGGTGGCTCTGATAGCACAGAGGTTAATAGAATAAGGACCAAGTTTTGCACTTAGGTATGGTGCCATTACCAACGGCCTGTGGTAACCTTCGTCTAACCACGTTTCCGGACAGTACTCTGATCGCTCAAGCCGGGAAATGGTCGGGCAGAATCCTTCCCGACCGTCCCCTGACGGCAGCGCGTGCGCGCGAGCCGGAAGACATGAGGCGTGGCGTATAAGCTATTTTCCTCAATGATTTAAGATCGCGCCGTCGGCCTCGGCTAACCCGTTGTGCAAGAGAGAAATTCAAGTCGAGGTTGGTATCCAAAGTGGGAAGTACAGCAGACTAAAGTAATCATCGCTGCTGTGCTTGTGTGATCAAAGTCACTCATCTTCAATCAGAAAACGACCGATAGTTCGGTCAGCGCCCGAGGCATAACCTGTCTCACTGGTGACGAAGCACTAAAGCGTGCCCGCAGAAGCTCTGCGAGCGCGAACCGTGGAGGTGTGTTCGGGCGCATGAGGTGCATAAATGCTTTCTTTTCTGTTTTCTCCCCCCCTTGGCCGCCGTGCGGCGGTCACCGATGCTCCCCTTTCCTCATTGGCTGAGGAGCGCCATTGCAGTCCCAACCGAACGCGTCGAACGCTCCTGGCCGGCAGGGGGGTGTTTCGTGCTGCGACAGTTTTGCTGATCTCTTTCGGCTTCCTCGTGGCGGCCAAGCCGTCTCGCGCCGCTGTCAGCATCGGAAGTCTCACCTGCGCGTCGTCCAGCATCAGCGGAGCGGGCACGGACGTGTGCACGGTGACGATGAGCGGCACCGTCAAGGCCGGGAACGGGCGCACGGTGAAGCTTTCCAGCAACAACGCGGCGGTGCAGGTGCCGGCTTCGGTCAACGTGCCGAATGGATCGAACAGCGTCAGCTTTACAGCGTCGGTGGCAGCGGTTTCGACCACGCAGACGGCGACGATCACAGCGAAAACGTACAACGGCACGATGTCCCTGACACTGCAACTGCAGCCGGCAGCGGCGCAACAGGCGCCGACGCCGTCCCTGAGCGGTCTTTCCTGCAGTGCGGGGACGCTGACGGGGGCGGGCAGCGACGCGTGCACGGTGAGCCTGACGGCCGCGGCTCCCAGCGGCGGATTTGCGGTCGCGCTGGCCAGCAACAACTCCTCGGTCACGGTACCGGCTTCGGTGACGGCGCCCGCGGGCGCGACGAGCGCGGCGTTCACGGCGACAGTGGCGGCGGTGAGCACGGCGCAGACGGCGACGATTACGGCGACGGCGGGCGGAGTGAGCAAGGCGACTGCGCTGCAGCTGAATGCGACGTCGGCAGCGTGGACGATTGCTTCGACCAGTGTTCCCTTCGGGAACGTGACGGTGAATACGACGTCGACGCAGTCGGTGATCATCAGCTCGACGGGAACGGCGGCGCTGACGATCAGCTCCGGGTCGGTGACGGGGACGGGATTCAGCATCTCGGGGCTTGCGTTTCCGACGACGCTGAATCCGGGGCAGTCGGCGACGCTGAACATATCCTTCGACCCCACAGCGGCGGCAACGGACACGGGGACGGTGACGCTGGTCAGCAATGCGGCGAGTGGCGGGACGAAGACGATTGCGCTGAGCGGAACCGGGCAGGCGACATCGTATTCAGTGGATCTGAACTGGAGCGCGCCGGGTTCGTCTTCGGATCCTGTGGCGGGCTACAAAATCTTCCGCTCGTCGGATGGAGGATCGACGTACCAGCTGCTCAACTCGTCTCCCGACGCAAACACAACGTATACGGACAGCACCGTGCAGAGCGGCGGGAGCTATCAGTACTACGTGGAGAGCGTGGATGCTCAGGGGAATGCGAGCAGTCCGTCGAATAGCTGGAGCGCGACGATTCCTTAGCTGCGGAAGCGGATGATGCGGCGCCGGTCGCGTTTGGAAGGGCGGCCGGCGGGCGCAGGCGTGAAGTGCAGTCCGGCGCGGCGCTCCTCGGCGAAGATGCGGCGGGCTTCTTTGCTGGCTTCGGTCTCGCGATAGAGGGTCTGCGCGACGGAGGCCGGGCCGCGGACCTCGCTCAGCGCGAGGACTTCCACTTCGAAATCTCCACCTTCGGTCTTGATGGAGAGCAGGTCGCCAACGCGGACCTCGCGCGCGGATCGCGCGGGCTGATGGCCGGACTGCACTCGTCCCAACTCACAGGCTTTGGCGGCGAGGGTGCGCGTTTTGAAGAAGCGCGCGGCCCAGAGCCATTTGTCCATGCGCATGAGTTCAGGGTATAGCGGGTACAGCGATCAGCGATCAGTGCTTGCCGGCGGGCCGGATTCAGGCTGACGCAGCCGTGTGTTTTGCCTACCCCTTCCGGGGCAGGCTGACAAGGGCGGCGGATACAAGTTTTCCGGGGTGGAATCAAACGCGGCAACACTACATCTTGTGGCGGGACGGTGAGGAAAACCCAAGGCGTGAGGTTTTTGGGGTCTGATCCGGGAGCAGCGCCAGGATATTGCGCAAATTCATGGATCCCCGCCCATTTTCCACTTTGCGCGGGGCATCTATTCGGTTACGATCAGGTGGTCGGAAGTGGTCCAAAGTGGAATGAAACCTCAATTCCCGGCTTTCCTCAGGTCAAACGATAGCACTGGAAAGGTGTCGTCTGAGGCTGATTTCTCCGGGGTATCCACGGCGGGTAACAGGACAGGCATGGGATGTTTCGCGGCAACCACATCACGAGGGTGGATGAGAAGGGCCGACTCAAACTGCCGGCGGAGTTCAAGCGGCAGGTGGATGAGCAGTACGGCGGCCAGTTCTACATCACCAGCCGGGACGGCAAGGTGGCCGAGATCTACCCGATGCGTGAATGGGAAAAGTTTGAGGAGAAACTCGCTGGAATCCCGAGCTTCGATCCGCACAAGAAGAAGCTGCTCAGGTTTTTGAACTACTACGGGCAGAACGCAGAGATGGACGGGCAAGGCCGGGTGCTTCTGCCGCAGATTCTGCGGGAAAAGGCGAAGCTGATGGCGGAGGTTGTGGTCTACGGCAGCGAGTTGCACCTCGAGGTTTCGAACCGTGAGGACTACGAGCGGACCATGGCTGAGGAGCCGATCACGGCGGACGACGAAGCGGAGCTGGCGAAGTTTGGGCTGTAGGAAAAGCCGGCAGTAAACGGCTGAAGTTGATGGAAAGGCCCCTCAGGGGGAGCACATGGCGGAACGGGAATTGAACCCCAGGCATGTGCCAGTTCTTTTACAACCTGCGATCCGAATTCTGAATGTGCGCCGGGGCGGCACGTATGTAGATGCCACCCTGGGTTACGCGGGCCACGCCAGCGAGATTGCGCGGCGGCTGGGTCCGCAGGGGACGCTGATCGGTTTCGATCGGGACCCGGAAGCGATGGCGCTGGCGAGCGCGAGGCTGGATGCGCTGCGGGAGGAGCTGGGGGCGGAGATGCCTCGGGTGATCCTGCACGACGTGGAGTTCTCGCGAGCCGGAGAGAAGCTGGCAGGCATGCAAGTGGATGGGCTGCTGGCGGACTTCGGGGTGAGCTCGATGCAGTTCGAGGAAGCGCGCCGGGGATTCAGTTTTCAGGCGGAAGGGCCTCTGGACATGCGGATGAATCCGCGGGAGGGGATGACCGCCGAACAAGTGGTAAACCAGGGCGGCGAAAAAGAGCTTGCCGATCTGATTTACGAATTCGGAGAGGAAAGGAGGTCGCGGAGAATCGCCAGAGCCATTGTCCGGTCGCGGCCAGTGACGAGCACGGCGCAATTAGCCCGAATCGTTGCAGGCGCGGCCGGGGCAATGAAACACGAGCGGATTCATCCGGCGACGCGAACCTTTCAGGCTCTTCGAATTTATGTGAACAGCGAGCTGAGCGAGATTGACGCGCTGCTGGGGATGGCCCCGGAGCTGCTGCAGCCGGGAGGAAGGCTGGTGGTGATCAGCTTCCACTCGCTCGAAGACCGGCGGGTCAAGGATGCGCTGCGCGAGGGAGCGCGGCAGGGGACTTACGAAGTGCTGACGCGGAAGCCGGTGACGGCGGATGCAGAGGAGACGGATCGCAATCCGCGGGCACGCAGCGCGAAGCTGCGGGCGGCGGAGAGAAAGGCAGTTGTCAGTTGCTAGTTGTTAGTTGCTGGTTGTTAGCGGGTGGGTGCGGGATCGAAGATCCACCAGCGATGAGCTGAGAACTAAGAACCAGGAACTAACAACTTGAACAGGATCGGGCTGGGGTCGTCCTACCGCAACAACGGCGAAAGTAATTTCAGGACACCCGCAATACCCCTTCCCTTCCAGAATCAGCGGCCCTGGCCCGGTCGTTGGAAGGGGGTGAAGAACAGTTGTTCGTTGTCAGTTGCTAGTTGTTAGTAGTCAGTTGTCAGTTGGTGAGGGGCGGAAGGCAACCGGAGAAATTTATGGCGACACAGGCGATCGCAGCGCAAACAATCGGTTCTCTTCGACGCGACACGGAGTGGATCGCGGAGCACAACGCGCTGTTGATGGAGGCGCAGCGGCGCCGCCGGCGGGGTCCGACGCCTGAGGCGCTGTACTCGAAGCGCATCGATAATTCACGGCTGGTGAAGACGGCCGATCCGGCGCGCGGGAAAGAGATGCGCAGCTTCGCCTGCGCCATGGCGTTTCTGCTGTCGCTGGCCCTGATGTATGGATGGCAGCATTTCAGCGCGATTGAATACGGCTACCGGTTTGAGGCAGAGAAGCAGCAGCTGCAGCAACTGGAGGAGCAGAACCGCGAACTGCGGCTGACGCAGGCGCAGCTGGCCGATCCATCGCGCATTGATTCAATGGCTCGCAATTTTGGTCTGACGGCTCCGCATCCGGGGCAGGTGGTGCATCCGAATGCGGCGGTCACGGAAGGCGGGAACTCGGCGGTGATGGCGGAAGCCACGCCGGCTCCCGCGGTTCACTAACGGTTTCCTCGGTGAGGAGTTCTCTCGGTGTCCCGTTCAGCGTTCTCCTCCGAGTTTGATCCCCAGCGCGCAGGTCACGGTCGCGAGGGGGACTTTTCGGGCCCTCCCCCATTTTCACGTCGCCTGGTAACGCCCATGAGCCGTCTTCGGATCGTGGGCGTGCTGGGCATTTTTATTGCGTGGGCGGTGTTCATCACCGGGCGCATGCTGTGGCTGCAGGTGATCCAGCACTCGGACTGGCAGGAGCGCGCGGAACGGCAGCAGGAGCGGACGTTCCAGGTAGCGCCGCGGCGGGGCGTTCTTTACGACCGGGATCTGCAGGAACTGGCGATGACGGTGACGGCGGACTCCGTGTATGCGGTGCCGTCGGAAATGGACAGCGATCTGCAGAAGCAGCGGACGGCAGCCGCGCTGGCCAGGGTGGTGCACACCGATCCCGAAGATCGCTTTACGTCGCAGAAGCAGATTCTGGCGAGGCTGCGGGATTCGCGGAATTTTGCGTGGGTGGCGCGCAAGCAGTCGCCGGCGGTGATCAACGCGGTGAAGGCGCTGCGTCTGAAGGGCGTTTATTTGCAGAAGGAATTCAAGCGGTTTTATCCCGACCAGCAACTGGCCGCGCAGATGCTCGGCTATGTGGGCATGGATGACGACGGGCTGGCGGGGGTCGAACAGGATTTCGAGAAGCAACTGCACGGCACGCCGGGACGGATGCTGACGGCGGTGGATGCGAGGCGGCATGTGCTCGACAGTCATGAGCGCGAGCCGCTGCCCGGCGAAAACCTGGTGCTGACGATCGACGCGAATATCCAGTACATGGCGGAGAAGGCGCTGGACGCAAACATGGAGCGGACGGGGGCGGCGAACGGGACGGTCGTGGTGCAGGATCCGCACACCGGACAAATTCTGGCGCTGGCGATTCGGCCGACATTCAACCCCAACAACTTTCGCCACGACGATCCGTCGCTGCTGCGCGATCACGCGGTGAGCGACGTGTATGAGCCGGGGTCGACGTTCAAGCTGGTGACGTATTCGGCGGCGCTGGAAGAACATGTGACGACGCCGACGGAGACGATCCATACGCTGGGCGGACAGATCAATGTGGCCGGGCGGATCGTGCACGACGATAACGACGCGATACGGTACGAGGCGGCGCGGGGCAACGCGATCTCGGTGACGGAAGCGCTGCAGGAGTCGAGCGATGTGGCGGCCATCGAGCTGGCGGAACGCATGGGTCCGGATCGCTTCTACAAGTACATTCACGGTTACGGATTCGGTTTGAAAAGCGGCATCGAGCTGCCGGGCGAGACGCGCGGGCTGGTGAAGCCGCCGCAGCGCTGGCAGCCGACGACGATCGGATCGATTCCGATGGGGCAGGAAATCGCGGTGACGCCGATTCAGCTGGTGACGATGGCGTCGTCGATCGCGAATGGGGGCGTGTATCTGCCACCGCACGTGGTGCTGGAGAGGACGAATGAGATTCGCGGGAGCGCGGGACTGAAGCCGGCGACGTTCAGGCAGGGAGATGAGCTGCCGAATCCGCTGCCGGAGGGGGCTCACCGCGTGATCAGCGAAATGACGGCGGCGCAGATGCGCAAAATGATGGAAGGCGTCGTTCTGTACGGCACCGGACGCCCGGCGCAGCTGGATGGCTACAGCGCAGGCGGCAAGACGGGGACGGCGCAGAAGATCGATCCGAAGACGCACACGTATTCGAAGACGAAGTATGTAGCGTCGTTCGTGGGCTTCGCGCCGGTCAACGATCCGGCGGTGACGATTGCCGTGGTGATGGATTCGCCGACGAAGGGTTCGCATTACGGGACAGCTGTGAGCGCTCCGGTGTTTCATGATTTGGCGCAGCAGATCCTGGAGTATCTGGGCGTGCCGCACGATCAGGATCTGCGGCCGGTGAAGGAGATTGCGAAGAGCAAGGCTCCGGTGGCTGACGATGTGCCCGAGGAGACGACGGCCGATTTGCAGTCGCTGTTTGCCGAGGTGAATCATTTGCCGGCGGATGATCCGCTGGTTTCAGAGAACAGGGCGCAGAGCGCAGAGCTCAGTGATGCGGGCGCAGACGCGGCAGCAGCGCAGGACACGGCG
>DATGJK010000087.1:0-2983 GCA_035295245.1 Acidobacteriaceae bacterium | reverse complement strand
CGATACTCTTTTCGACCAGGCGCTTTCCCGCCGCACGACGGCTTCTCTCGAAGAAATCCATATCTTCAGCTCACGCCTGGCGAATTCGTTCCGTCTCGGCTACAACCGCTCCGCCGCGACCGCACCGCTGGTCAAATCGGTTCTGAATCCAGCTGTTACGAATTCTGCGCTCGACTACTATGACGGTCGCGCAGTGGGGCAGCTAATCGTCTCTGGGCTGACAACGGTTCAGGGAGGCCCGGGTGCCGTCGGCATTAACGCGTTCCACTTCAATGCGTTCCAAATGTATGACGACGCAACGTATGTGGTTGGCAGGCACTCCATCACGTTTGGCGGGGCTTTCGAGCGGGATCAGAACAACACGAGCGGAGGCGTGCTGCCCAACGGCGAATGGAGTTTCGGATCGATCAACAATTTTCTGACTAACATTCCTCAGTTCTTCGAAGGTGGCACACCGAGGACACCCGTCGTTCCACACGATCTGCGCCAGTCGGTGTTTGCCGGATATGGACAGGACAGCTGGAGATTCCGGAACTGGCTGACGTTGAACTTCGGTCTGCGCTATGAGATGGCCACGGATACAACCGAGACAGCGAACCGGCTGGGTGCGCTGCCCACGCCAACGTCCCCGGGAGCAGTTAACGAAAAGACATTCTTCAGCAACAATCCCACGACAAAGGACTTTGAGCCCCGCGCAGGTATTGCATGGGATGTATTTCACAACGGCAGAACGGTTTTAAGCGTAGCCAGCGGGCTGTACGACACCCTGCCGCTCAATTACCTCTTCCAGCTCCAGGTGATTTCCAGCGCACCTTCCTATCAGGAAGGACGCATCACCTATGCGGGCAGCAGCGGCAAGGGCCTGTTTCCCCGGTCGCCGTTCTACAGCACAACACCGCTGCTGCGCGTCATTTACACCCCCCGAGAGCCTCCCCGGAGCTACGTCATCCAGAGCAATGCCAACCTGCAGCAGCAGATCACGAAGAACACTGTGCTGCAGGTGGGTTACATCACCTCACATGGCGTCCATCAGATCTTCAACACAAACGACATCAATAATGTTCCTTATCTCGGAAAAGATCCCGCAGGAAATTATTACTGGCCAAGCTTGACGGCGGTCACGGGAGCCGCTCGTGCGGCGCTCACGCTGAACCCGGCGGTAGGCACGGAGTCGGACTCCATCTTCGCCGGCAGCTCGGTTTATAACTCGCTGCAAACGTCCATCAGCTATGCGGTCCCGAATGGCGTTGTAGGGAAGATCGCCTACACGTGGAGCCATTCGATTGACGACAGCTCTTCCGCCGTTTCCGGCGCGAGCTTCAGCAACTCGAATTCCGGGCTGCCGGCATTCGACTTGAAGCTCGACCGCGCCGACTCCGATTTCGATCTGCGCCAGGTCTTCTCAGCGAACGCGGTTGTCCCGCTGCCCAATCTGCGGAGAGGGGGCCGCGCCACGTCAATCCTGCGCAACTGGACCTTCAATAACCTCCTGAGCCTGCGCTCCGGGATTCCATTTACGCCTGTTGTCGGAGGCGATCCGCTCGGACTGCTGGGCTCTCAGCCCTTCGACTTCCCGGATCGTATCGTCCACAACCGGAACTGCACCAAAGGCCACACAGTGAACTATGTCGATCTTTCCTGCTTTGCTTTTCCGGCACCGTATACCTACGGCCCCGGACTCAGCGGACCTCGCCTCGGGACCAGCCGTCGCAACACCCTCGACGGCCCCGGAATGATCTTCTGGACAACTGGCGTGATGAAGGACCAGCGGATCACGGAGCGCGTCCGATTGCAGCTCCAGGCGCAGGCTTTCAACGCCTCCAACCACACGAACTTCGCTAATCCCGCGAGCGCGCAGACCCAGTTCTATAACGTGAGCGGAACTCTCTCCAGCACGGCTGGCGTCATTACGGGCCCCACGGCAACACCGGGCCGGCAGCTGCAGTTCGCAGTGAAGGTGCTCTTTTGAAGGAGGGCTCTGCTCGAATGCCTGTGTTCTACTGATCGAGAGAGCGCAGCGGCAGGATGGCTTTCTCTCGGCGGATCGCCGTCTTAACTTCGCTCCACCGCTTCCATGCTGAATTCGTGAAGGACAGTTCGGCGCGTACCTGATCTTTGAGCCGATCGCGCTCGCCGAGGGCCTCGCCGTCGCGATAACACAGCAGGATGAGACTGGACCAACGGGCCCGGGTCGGACTCCGGTTGACAAAGATCGTATAGGAGGTAACCGCCCCCGCCTTCTCCCAACCGTCGAACTGCGGCAGCACATAGCCGCGCACATAATTGCCGTATTTCCCGCTGTCGACCAGCACATCGTATTCGATCGCGAGATATTCCGACGCTGGAGTTTCCGCGGAGACAGCGCGTTCGCTGATGATTTCGGCGACATCGATGCTCACCATGGTCGCCAGAGGCCGTGCGGCGGCCGGCAGCACACCCGGAAACTTTTTTTCGATGTCGTGCCAGCGTGCCACGTCCGCGAAACGATCGAACCGCAGCACGATAAGCAGATTTGGGTCCTCCGTGCCTGCTCGGGATCCGAAGAGTACCTGATAACTGCGGAAGACTCCTTCTTTTTCCCACCGCTGCAGTTGCGGGATTCCCTGGGTGCGCATCAGTTCGCGAAACGGTCCACGATCGCCCGCGCGCACGGAATACGTGAGGACTAATTCCACCGGATCGGCAGACTGTTGCCCGGCTGCTGTGCTCCGACTGATCGGGAGGAGCAGAAAGGCCAGGGCCAGAGCAGAGGCAAGCCCTGCTCGTACACGGCCTGGTTTGCTTAACTCGCGGATCCAACTGCGGCGCATTGATCCCGGAGCAAGCTTCAGGCTGTTGATCATGCGCCAGCCTCACGGCTCCGGAGGGCTGATGGTCCACAGGACCGTCGCATCGAAGAGCGCATGTCCCTGTTCGGTTAGATCATCGAAGGCAGGATTGTCAACGGGAAACATGGAACGGCGCGCCGGCGCGATGAAGCCAT
>DATGJK010000086.1:0-10774 GCA_035295245.1 Acidobacteriaceae bacterium | reverse complement strand
CTGAGCTTTGGGCATGCCAAAGCGCTGCTGCCGCTGGAAAACCCTGAGACGATTGTGAAGGCGGCGCAGAAGGTGACGGCGCTCTCGATGAGCGTGCGGCAGACGGAAAGCTACGTTCAGGGGCTGCTGAATCCTGAGAGTAAAAAGCCGAGCGGCGAACAAAAGGAGAAGATTGTCGATCCCAACGTTCGCGAGGTTCAGGAGACGCTGCAGCGGCGGCTGGGGCTCAAGGTCCACATTGAGGATCGCAAGGGGCGCGGGCGGGTGATCATCGAATACGCAAAGATTGAGGAGTTCGACCATCTGCTCGAAGTCCTGGAAGCGCGGTGAAGCAAACCGGGAACGCGGCTGAGCTCGTTCAGGACACAATCCGGTTCCCTCTCGCAAGCCACTCAAACTGATTGATATCCGACTTAGACCCGTGCGTTGGCAACGGCCTGCGCCGGAGTTTGCCCACGTAGTAACTCGCTGAACAGGGCCACAATGTTTCGGGCGGCATTGGTCATGTTGTAGCGCCGGGCGAAAGTCGATTGGGTTCGGGCGGCCATGGCGTCGCGCTCGGGGGGTGCGAGTTTGATCCAGCGGCGAAGGAGGCGTTCGGTACCCGGCGCCGTGTCCTCCTCGATCAAGCCGACGCCGTCAGCCTGAATGTCCGGCCAGATGTTGACCTGATTGCTGATGAGGACGGGGCGGCCGGCTGCGAGCGACTCGACAACCACGATGCCGAAGTTCTCCTGATGCGAGGGCAGGATGAAGGCGTCGGCGGCGCGGTAGGCTCCCCATTTGAAGTCACCGGCAAGCATGCCGGGCCAGTGAACCCGGGTGGAGATGCCTTTATCTGCTGCAATCTGCTGGAGTTTTGCCTGGAGGCCGACCTGATCGGGGCCGGCGATGACCAGGTCCAGATCGGGCGCGGAGGAGGCGACGCGGGCGAAGGCTTCGAGGAGGAGGTCGCAGCCTTTCTTCTCGTGGATGCGGGAGAGGAAGAGGAGAAATCGGCGGGTGCGCAGCTGAGGGAGCCTGCTATGGAAGGCGGCGACCTGGGCGGCGGGGTCGCCTTCGGGCTCACTGATGCCGTACGAGACGGGCAGCGCGTTCCATTGACTGGGTTGAAAGCTGGTGGCGGCGAGGTCGCGCTCCGTCTCCGTGGTGAAGAAGACCGCGGCGGCATCACGGAGCACAGGGTACTGCACCGGCCAGAAGAGCCGCTTTTTCAAATGCTTGAGAGGATATTTCCGGTTGAACCACGGGTCGAGGCTCCCGTGGGGGAAAACACCATAGGGGCGTCCGGCATGGAGGGCGGCGGTGCGGAGCGCCATGCCGGGGTCGCTCCAGAGGCCGTGCATCACGGCGGCGTCAAAGCGGGCGACGTTCGACTGGAGCCAGCGGCGCAGGCGCGTGGAGGCGTTGAAGGCTCCGAGCGATCCTGGACCAAGCGCATGTACTGGAAACGACAGCTTTTGCAGCCACGAAGAGTCGGGCCGGTCCAGACAGGCGACCTCGAGCGTGTGGCCCAGCGCAGCGTAGGCTCGGCCGAACTGGCGGACGGCCTCCGGGGGGCCGCCATCGGCGGGATTGAGGCTGCAGATGACGTGGAGGAGCTTCAAAGCAGAAGGCCTTCGGAGGGACTGAATGCTCACTATATTAAATGGCTTCGCGCCAGCTTATGTCCCTGCTCTCTCGCCGAAGGCCTCTGGCACATTCCCCAGGTAAATGAAACGACGAGGTCCAATAAGCTGAGCGCCGGAATAGAAGCTCGAGGGTAAGGGCTCAGCCCTTGTAGCGAACGTCGAGCAGGGTGCAGTCGTCGTCGGCGGCGAGAGAGCCGCAGAGGGCCTGCAGGTGATTGCAGATGTCGTCGAGGGAGGCATTGGCGACGTTGGGCATGGTGAGCGGCTCTTCGCCGTAGAAGTCGCCGTCGGGCAACTGCGATTCTGTAACACCGTCGGTTACGATTAAGACGCGCGAGCCAGGATGGATCTGGAGCGATCCGGACTGGAAAGGCGCCGCGTCGATGAGGCCGACGGGCAGGTTGGATTCGGTGAGGCGCGTGCAACCGTCGGCGTAGAGGAACGGCGGGATGTGGCCGCAGTTGATGTAATCGAGGCGGCCGTCCGGGGTGAGGCGCAGGATGCACATGGTGGCGTACTTCTCGATGTTCTTGCTGCAGATATAGCGGTTGACGACTTCAGCGATGGTGGCGAGGGGCTGGCGCGCGGCGAGCTGAGAATAGATCAGGCCCTGCAGAGTGGAGGCCAGGATCGCGGCGGAGATTCCCTTGCCGGAGATGTCGGCGACGATCATGGCGAGGGAGTCGTCGTTCTCGATGACATCGAAGAAATCGCCTCCCACTTCGCGGCAGGCGACGGAGCGCGCGGAGACCTGCGCCCAGGAAAGGGTGGGCAGGCGGGTGGTCATGAGGCTGCGCTGGATTTCGGCGGCGATGTTCAGCTCTTCGCGGTAGCGGCGCTCGCGCTCTTCGGCCAGGGCGAGCTGCGCGTTGTCGATGAGGGCGGCGGCGTCGGTGGCGATGGTGCTGAGCAGGTCGTTGTCCACCTGGGTGAGGCTGCCCGGCTTGAGGCGGCTGTCGAGATAGAGGAGGCCGAGGAGGTCGGTGTTGCCGGTGCCGCCCTGGCGGTGTTTGCGCAGCGGGATACAGATGACGGAGCGGATGCTGTGGGCGACGATGGAAGCGGAGCGATCCTCGGGGTCGGCGCTGAGGGTGTCAGTGAGGATGTATTCGCTGGAGTTGTTAACGGCCTGGCGGATGGCGCCGTGGGAGAGGGTCTCCTCGTCGGTGAGTTCGACGCCGTGGTCGTCGCGGCCGAGGGCGAGCTTGAGTTCGCCCAGCTCGTTGCACAGGAAGACAAAGCCGCGTTCGAATTGCGTGAGCTGGATGGTGGTGTCGATGAGGGCGCCAAGGATCTGATCGACGGCGCCGGAGGTCTTCAGCTTGCGGGCGGACTCGAAGAACCAGTTGAGCTTCTCGAGGGCGTTGCCGGTGGAGCTGACCTCGGGGATCTGACTGATGATGTCGCGGATGGTGGAGCCGTTGGCTTCGGCCGAGCCGAGGCGGAGGGCAGGACCATCGGCCGCGCCGAACTGGATGGTGTCGTCGTCGCCGAGCAGGTGGCGTGCGCTGATCTGCTTGCCGTTGACGAAGGTGCCGTGGCGGCTGGCCAGGTCGACGATGTAGCAGCCGTCGTCGGCGACGAGGACTTCGGCGTGGCGGCGGGAGACGTAAGGATGGGCCAGGACGAGGTCGTTCTCAGGCAGACGGCCGATGGTGAACGGGGAGTGGGTGATGCTGCCCGTCCTGCGGCTGGAGCCGTCGACCAGCACATAGTTGAGCGGCGCGGCGGTCGTTGACATTGGCAGAGATTATAGGGCCAGTAGTCAACGGCTGGTGCTAGCTTCCCGTTGGCAGCAAGCCGCTTGTGGCTCGAGCTGGGAAGTGGGCCGACACGGGGATACTCCCTTATCCAAGGGGGACAGTGCCAAGCTGCTGATTTGGCGCAGGTTGCGGAGGGGGCGATGGGGACAGCGCCAAACTACTGAAAACAGGGCACCTGCAGGGGCAATTGGACGCGACGAGGTCGGATGGCGGAGGGGGGCAACACAACTGGGTGGGGAGGTCGTCGACGTCGGCGAGGGCCTGGCGCGGCGGAGAGCATGGCACGGGGGCGCGCGGGCTGGATTCGGGTTGGGAGGTGCAAGGATGCGACGGCAAGAAATTTCCTTCCGCAAAGAGAAAGGCCGCTCGCGAAAGAGCAGCCCAAGCGAAATCGTGTAGTGGTTTGTAACCGAGCCGAATTTCACCTTATAAGTTCAGAGTATCAAGTTAGAGAAGGTAAGCTGTCGGCAAAGTTGGCGGGTAAGAGCTTTGGAATCCGTGAGAACACGAAAGTAAGGGTTGACAGGATCAGTTGCGGGGATTGTGCACGGAGAGGGAGCTATACTTCGCGATGTTTCCGAACTGTCAAGCACCTCGTTCAGGGATTCGGAGAGATATTGATACAAGGAAAGCGCGACATACAATGCTGCTACCGCTCTTTGTCTGAGGGATTGAGGGCCATGGCGTCTGCCCGGTTCGAATCGTTTTCTGTCCAGCCATTCTACGCACCTGCTTCCAAGTCAAAATCCCCTGCAAGGATAATCGCGGTGCTGCTTGTCGCCGGAGTGTGCCTGCTGGCCGGATGCAGCGGCGGAGGGGGGAGCGCCAGTTCAACGGGCGGCGGCGGGGGCACGCCTCCACCGCCACCTCCGGATTTCACTCTGGACGTGCAAACGTCGGTCATCGCGCAGAGCGCCGGTTTGCCGCAGCCCTTCAAAATTTCATTTGGAAACAGCCAGAATAATCTACCCGTGACGGTTACGATTTCCGCCATGCCGAGCGGGCTCAGCTTGTATGGCGGATCGACGCATACGTTTACAGACGCGATCGCGACGCCGTCGTACACCTGGAACATCGGGGTCGGCGCAGCGGCAAGCGGCTCCAGCAGCTTCACGGTTTCGGCGACAAACGGCTCGGTTACGCACACGTGGACCGTAAACGTAACGATTACTCAGGGAATTGGCTTCCAGGTGAATCTGTCGCCTTCCTCACTAACGCTGACTCCGGGACAAAGCGGGGCGGTGCAGGCGACGGTGACGGGCACGAATATCCCCAGCGGGGTGACGCTGGGGATTGGCAGCTATCCGGTGGGTTCGGAGTTTTCGGCCGTACAGATTCAGGCCGCGGGAACCAATGCGTGGACGCTGCATCTCACCGCGCCGCTGACGGTCACGGCGACGACGGTGCCGCTGTTTGTGGAGGCATACGTCAACAACAATACGTCGAGCGCGGTTGCTGTGCTGAACCTGACCGTGAATCAAAGCTTTCCTGCTGTCACCGCATTGACGCGCAGTAACTTTGTGCGGTTCGGCGATGCGCCATCGGACGCCGTTTACGATGCGGCTCGCAAGATGGTCTTCGTATCGTATGCGCGATTGAACCGGGTGGTGGTGTACTCGTCGATCGATCAGCACATGGTTGCGACGATTGCAGCGCCGCTGTATCAGCCCCTGCAGCAGGGCGAGCAGACGATCGACGAATCGGTTGACGGCACGCGCGTCTATGTGGGAAGCGCGGGAAAGATCGTGATCATCGATCCGGCCAGCATGCAGGTGGTCGGCAGCGCGGCTACTCCCCTCTCGTCTTCGTATCCGTACGCGGGGCCGGTGCAACTGGTGACGCTGGCGGACGGCAACGTGCTGGTGGAGAACGGTGACGGGCAGGTGTATCTCTGGAATCCTGCGACGAACGCGTTCACCCTTGACGATCCTCCCTCATCGCCGAACGGGGGGTCGCCAAATGGGCCGCTCACGCGATCCGCGGACCATAGCAAAGCGCTGCTGTACGGACTTACCGGACCGATCTTGTTTTCATCGGGCACGGATACGTACGGGGTTTACGGCAGGAATGTGGTGGCGAAGCTGGCGCTGAGCCCTGACGGGTCGCAGATCGCAGGAGCGTGCAGTACGAACGCGATTCCCGAAGACTCGGTTTGGTTCTACGACGACTCTTTTAATGTGATCGGAGGCGCGGAGTCCGATGCAGCGTGCCAGGGCGGCTACGCGATATACGGTCTTGACGGCAAGACGGTGTATTTCTTCCTGACGGTACCCGGATCCGGGAACGCCGGAGTTGCCTACGATACAACGACCTTTCAGCCGACAGGAGTCTTCGAAACGTGGAACATCACGGCGGTGGCGCAGCCACTCGCGATCGACGAATCGGGACTCATCTTTGGCTCGGCGATCCAGGGAGCAGGGCTGGCGGTGACAGACGCGAGCCATCCAGGAGCGATTGGACCTGATCCGGACTACAACAATGGCGGGGAGCCCTCCAGCTTCGCGTTTCCCTATCCCAACGTGACGTTGCCGATGGCGGTGCACGACAACGACGTCAGCCTGAATACTCCGGTGCCGAATTATCTGCCGGGCAATGGCTACGACGCGAACTCGACTTATCAGATCTTTGCAGGAGCGCCTCCGGGGGGACAGGGATCGATGCAGGCTTCCGGAGTTTCGGTCGGCTCCGGTACGCAACTGAACTTCACGACGCCGGCGAGCAGCACACCGGGACCGGTGAACCTGACGCTGACGCGGAGCGATGGGTGGAACGTGGTTCTTCCGGATGCAATTACCTATGGGCCGGATGCGCTTGCCGTTTACCCGAACGCGATTCCGGCGACACAGCCTGCCACCATGACCGTCATTGGATATGGAATCGGCACGGATGGCGGCGCGACGGCGGGCGGATCGGCGGCGACAACCACGACTGCGGTGCCGCTCTCCACCTCGAACGGCGATCTCCCGCTGGAAACCATGCAGATGACGACCAACTCCGGAACTCCGGGATGGGCCGACGTCACGATCGCCAATCCGAGTGGAACGACAACGCTGCACCATGCGGTGCAGTTCCTGAAGAGCATGAACACATACCCGCTGATCGGCTCGCTTGCCGCTGTCGTTTACGACAGAACGCATCAGCGGCTGTATGTGTCGAATACGAGCGGCAACAACGTGGCGGTGTTCGATCTGGCGACCTCAACGTTCGCGTCGTCGATTGCGGTGGGCCATGGCCCGACCCGGCTCGCACTCAGCGCTGACAACTCCACGCTGGCTGTGCTGAACCAGACGGACGCGACGCTGTCGGTGATTGACACGTCGCAGCTAAAGGTTACGGGAACATGGGCGGTGGTAACTGTTACGGAGAAAGCAGCCGGGGCAATTCCGTCGCTGTTGACCTTTGGTACGCCGCATGACGTGGTGGTCGGGTTCCCGGGGCTGTCTCTGCACCTGCTCGATCTGACGACCGGCAGCATGAGTTGCACAGGAGTCGCGGGGTGCGACAGTACCGGCGTAAACCTGCAGCCTGGGTTTTACGTGGGGCGGGTGTCCTCATCGCCGGACGGCACGAAAGTTGTGTTTGAAGGGCTAATCTCGAACGGAAATACCGGCGAGATTGCCGTCCTGGATCTGACGCAGAATACGCTGACACCTGCGGCGTCGATGCCGGCCGGCAGCGATGTTCTGGCTGTGAATGCGGATAAGAACACGATTGCGGATGGCCTGAACGTCTACGATGCCCAACTGCGTCCGGTGACCACCATTGGTGGCGACGAGATTTACTACACGAGCGGGCTGCCAGGCGGATCCGTCGCTGCAGGGAATTTCGACGTGTTGAATCCATCCGGCAGCCTGCTGTTTGTTGCGGCTTCCACACCTCAGGATGGGGTCTTTGCTCTGGACGTGCATCACGGCAATGTGGCGATGCGGATTGCGCCGGCGGACCGGACGGCGCTGAGTACGATGGCGCTGGACGAGACGGGAACGCGGCTGTTCTGCGTCACGACCTCGGGACTCACCATCATTCAACTGTACGAAGCGCCGCTCAGCATCGGATCGGTCGCGCCCGCGAGCGGAATGGCAGGCACGACGGTGACGATTCGCGGCAGCGGATTCGAGAGCGGGACGAAGGTCAGCTTCGGGGGAACCAGCGCGGCGGTGACGTTTGTGGATGCGATGACGCTGCAGGTGAGCGTACCGCCCTCTTTGCCCAGCGGACCGGTACAGATCACGATAACCAATCCGGACGGCAGCCGTTACGCTCTTGACGCGGCATTCACGGAGAACTGACTTGCGGCGCTTCGTTCACGGCCAAAGCGAGTCTGCGTCGCTTCACGATTATCAGGGAATCGCTGCGTTTCATAGAGTTCTGGCACGTGGGTGAAGCACGTCCGGTGAACGCACGTGGGGCGCTGACCGCGGGAACTCGCCTTAGTTCACGTTGAGAGTCACGTTGCTGGATGCGGTGATTGCTCCGGTTGCCGCATCTTTGCCGGTCACGGTGATGGTGTAAATGCCGGGGGTCGTGCCGGGGTTCGTCTGGCCTCCGCCGGAGCCACTGCCGCCCGAGCCGCCTCCGCCGCTGCAGCCGATGACTGCCGCCGTGAGCACGACGACAGCGAGCATGGAGAGCGTGCGCCAGGCGCGACGGCGCGCCGGGATTCCGAAGAAGACCAGCAAAGCGAGTACCGCTCCGCCTTCGCCGAAGAGGAACCTGGTGAGCGGGCGGTCCAGCAGTGCTGCACTGGGGGCGGTGGTCGCGACGGAAAGCGTGGCCGTGGCCGCGGTGGTTCCCGTGATGCTGACGCTGGAGGGGATGGAGCAGGTGGGCGGATCCGATCCGCCAGCGGGCGAGTTGGTGATCGCACAGGAAAGGTTGACGGCGCCGGTGAAGCCGTTGGAAGGCGTGACGGTGATGGTGGAGGTGTTGCCGGTAGTAGCGCCGCGCGCAACGGTGATGTTGCCGCTGTTGGTTATCGATATAGCGGGTGAGGCCTGCACTGTCACCGGAACAATCAAGCTGGTACTCAGCGACTCGGAAGGCGAAGTCGCGGTTGCATCCACTTCGACCTGATAACTACCGAGCGTCGCTGCGGAGATTGTGTTGATCGTCAGAGCCGCAGTGACAGGGTTCGAGCCGGTGATGGCGACTGACGGTGGGATCTGGCAATTGAGGCCACCATTCGCACCTGGTCCGGCCGGAGAGGATTTGACCCAGCACGAGAGAGGGACGGTGCCGGTGAATCCGTTCTGGGGAGTGATGGTGATGGTCGCTGTCGTCGACGCGTTGGGATACATGGTGATGGCGGCACCGCCGGAAAGCGAAACATCAGGAGGCGCTGTGATGGTGAGAGGGAAACTGGTAGCCGCTGTGATGGACGAGTTGTAAACATCCGTGACAGTGACGGTGACCGTGTAGGTGCCGGGAGCTGCTCCTGATGAAGTGAACGGGATGGAGACCGGCTGAGAGGAAGTCGAATTGAGTGCGACGAAAGGATAGGTCAGGTTGCATGCGGGGTTGGAGACACTTGAGCTGCTATTCGACACCGAGCAAGCGATGCTGAGATATCCAATAAAGCCGTTCGTGGGCGTCACGGTAATACTGGCTGTGTTGAGGTTGGTGGCGCCCGCCGGGAAGGTGACCGCTCCTCCGTTGGCGACGGTGATTCCCGCATTGGCGGGAATGGCGCTGATGATCAGATTGAAGGTGACGGTCTGAACGACTTTGCCGGTCGGATCTTTGGCCGTTGCGGTGATGGGATATGTGCCCGCCGCAAGGTTATAGGCGGTGGAAAAAGAGACGTTGCCTACCACCGGCGAACCGGTTAGCAATGCTGTGGCCTGCGTTCCATTGAAGTAGCCAAAGCCGCCGTTGCTGCCGGTTGTAACTCCCGCCGGTATGCCCGAGAACGTCACGTATACAAAGTCGTAGAAGCCGCCGACCGGAGTAAACGAGAGCTGTTCCTGCACTTGCTGGCCAGCAACGGCGGAGAGGTCGCCGGAGCCCGTCATCGCGAAGCTGCCGATCCCATCGGTGTCGGTGACGGTGATGGTCTGGCTGGAAGTGGCGTAGTTCGCATCGCCGCTATAGGTTGCGGCGATCGTATTGGACCCGGAGGTGAAGAGAGAATCGGGAATGGGGCAGTACGCCGTCATGAGCCACGTTCTGGATGCGCCCGAGCCCGCAGTCACCGCGCTGAGATCGGTGACGGTTTGGGCTGACTGCCCGTTGGCTGTCACGGTGATGCTGCCGGTTGGGGCCGCACCGAGGGTATAGGGAGTCTGAATCCAGAAAGAGAGGGGAACCGAGCCGCTGTTGCCATAAATGCCGAAGACCTTCGCTGGAGGATTGTTGGCGGCGACTGTCGTGGCGGCTTTCACGATGGTGACGGGCACCACGGCGCCGGTGCTGCTGTTGTAGCTGGGGTCTCCGGGATAACTGGCCTGGAAGCTGTAGCTACCCGGAGAAAGCAGGAATGGCTTTGCGTTTAACGCAGGCCAGGAGGCGATGTTATCGCTGCCGATCGCGGCGGAGCCGAGCGTGCTGCCGTTGTTGGTGAAGGTGACGGTGCCGGTGGCGAGACCCTGGGTGCCGGAGCCTTCGGCGGTACCCTCAACGCGAGCGTCAGTGAAGAGCGCGGAACCGTAGGGGATGGAGCTTCCGCTGACGGCCGCTCCGGTGAGCGTGCTGTAGGCGTTCACCTGCAGTACGGTCGTGCTGGGTTCCGGTGAGATGGTGACGGAGATGGGGGACGAAGCGCTGGCGGCGTCCGAGGCGTCGCCGGCATAGCGCGCGGAGACGGTGTAGGTGCCGCCGGGAAGTCCGTTGTAGGTGGCCGTGCCGCTTCCGGAGTTGAGGGGGATGGTGAACTGTCCGTTGTTTTGCGGGCCGGTGGCGGTTTCATTGGCGGTGTCGAGAATGGCGACGCTGCCGGTTGCGGCGGTTGGGTTCACGCCAACGTTGAAGGTGACGTTCGCGCCGTGAGTGCCGGAGTAGGCGGCTGAGGATCCGTTGAGCTGGAGAGAGGTGCTGGTGGAGGCGAGCGCGGCGCTGCCCCAGTTCGCGATCAGCGCCTTTACGTCGACGCTGCCCAGACCCGTGGCCAGATCGTAGCCTGTTCCAGCGTCGTAGCCGGTGAGGAAGCTATTGGAGCCGCAATTCGGGGATCCGCTGACACAGGGAACGGAGTTGTTGCCGACGGTAACGTCATGGAAGACGGCGTTGCATTTGGAGCTGGCGAGCTGATAGAGGACCGTGTCGGCCTGTCCAAGGCGGCCGCCGGTCTTCTGTTCGATGAGCGCCAGCATGCCGGCAAAGGCGGGCGCGGAGGTGGAGGTGCCTCCCACGCCGCCAAAGATTGTGCTCGACGTGAATTGGCCC
>DATGJK010000085.1:0-14686 GCA_035295245.1 Acidobacteriaceae bacterium | reverse complement strand
ACTGGGGCCGCCGTGGAAGGACACACAGAAGTATCTCGAGCTGGGGTACCCGTTCTTCCATGCCGACCGCATCCACACGCCGACGCTATTCATGGGCGGGACGTCGGACTTCAACGTGCCGCTGAACGGCGGCGAGCAGATGTACCAGGCGCTGAAGAGTCTGAACGTGCCGGCGGAACTGGTCGTTTACCCGGGGCAGTTTCACGGGTTCACGCGGCCCAGCTTTATTAAGGACCGGTACGAGCGGTGGTTCTCCTGGTATGACAAGTGGGTGCTGGGGAAGGAGCCGGCGCCGGCGACTTCGATGCCGGCGGGGCAGCCCAAGTCGTAGAAAGCAATCGTGGGAGGGGCGGCGAATCGTGGCCGGCGATGGACTGCCCCCGCACGCGCGTGGCGCATCCCACAGGGTATGCCCGATCCAGCCGTCCCCGATCCGAAGCCGCAAACAAAGCGTGAGAAGGACCCGAACTTTTACCGCGTGGTCATCGCCAGCGCCGTGATCCTGCTGCTGTTCCTGCTGGGAGCCTGGCTGGCTTTCATGCACTGGGGCCGGAACCTGACGCCGCCGGTGAAGCCGAACCCGGAGCCGCACTCGATGGTGGTGATGCCGGCGCCGGAGCGGCCTCCGGTGACGGCGGGCTGACGCCGGCACGACGCGTCATTTTGCCGTCACGGTTTACGCTAGGTGCATGGCCGGCGTCGCTCTTTCGATTGAAAACAGGGTTGCTCTGGTTACCGGAGGCTCGCGCGGCATCGGCGTGGCGACGGTGCGTCTGTTTCGCGAGGCGGGCGCGCGGGTGGCATTCAGTTACCGGACATCGGGCGCGGCGGCCGAGAAGCTGGTTGCGGAGTGCGGCGGGGAGGAGTTCTGCCGCGCCTATGCCCAGGAGCTGACGACGCCGAGCGACGGTCGCGCTCTGGTGCGGCGGACGGTGGAGGCCTTCGGGCGCATCGATATTCTCGTGGTGAACCATGGGGTCTGGCCGGCCGAGGACGTTTCGATCGCGAAGATGCCCGACGAACAATGGCGCACCACGCTGGCAGTGAATCTGGACAGCGTCTTCGGGCTGATCCAGGCGGCCGCCGGGCAGATGAAGCAGCCGGGCCGGGCTGCGGCGGGATCAGCCGCAGGGCACATCGTTCTGGTCAGTTCGACGGCCGGGCAGCGGGGCGAGGCGTTCCACGCCGACTACGCGGCGAGCAAAGGCGCGATCATCAGCATGACGAAAGGTTTGGCAACAGAGCTTGCGCCGGAGGGCATCCAGGTGAACTGCGTTGCGCCGGGGTGGGTGCGGACGGAGATGTCCGCGCCGGCGCTGAGCGATCCGGCCAGCCGGGAGAAGGTTCTCGGTGCGATTCCCATGGGGCGGGTGGCCGATCCGAAGGAGATCGCCGGGCCAATCCTCTTTTTGTGCACGCCGCTTGCTGGCTTTATGACAGGTGAGATCGTCAATGTGAATGGAGGCGCTGTCCTCATCGGCTAACTATGCGTAAGACTCCCGTTCTGTTGCTTGCCTGCTTTGCCCTGACCCTTCACGCCCAGACTTCGCCCGCTTCTCCGGACGCGCCGCCGGCGCCGAGCCAGGCCTCGGCAGCCGGATCGAGCGACGCCGGAGTGGCGAAAGCCCGCGCGGCTCTCGATGCGATGGTGAAAGCCCTGGGCGGCGACCGCTGGCTCAACGTGCAAAACGTCTACGTGACCGGCCGCATCGCCTCGTTCTACCAGGGCAAGCCGACGGGCGGAACGATCCAGTTCTGGGAGTGGAAGACGCCGGACAAGGAGCGGCTCGATCTGGACGAGAAGAGCCATGACCGGCACCGGTGGGTACAGCTTTTCGAGCCTACGCAGTGCCGGGAGATCACGTTTAAGGGCATTGAGCCGATGAAGGCGCCGAGCGGGCCCGATCCATGCCAGTCAGCGATGCGGAGCCGCGACCACTCCATTGAAGCCGCGGTGAAGGTGTGGATGAAGGATCCGAAGACGATCCTGATGTGGGAAGGACAGACGCTGGCCGAACGGCACCTGACGGACCAGGTCACGCTGATCAACGATCAGAACGACTCGATCACCATTCAGATGGATGCCGACACGCATCTGCCGCTGGCGCGCACCTGGTATTGGCGCGATCCCGAGTACAAGGACCGCAACGAGGAAGCCGAGGACTACGCGGATTACCACACCGTCGACGGGCTGCCGATGCCGTTCACGATCAGCCGCCTGCATAACGGGGACATGATCCAGGAGCGGTACATCTTCAAGGGCGGATACAACATTCAGCTGCCGGCGGAGCTTTTCGACGCGCAGGCAATTCTGGCGAAGATACCGAAATAGCGTCAAAGCACAAAAGCCGCACCAGAACGGTGCGGCTTTGCAGAATTTCCCGAACGAATCTTGTTTTGAAGTTGAGCGGCCTTACTTGGCCTGGGGAGTGGCCGGCGTCTCCGTCTTGGCCGCGGTATTCTCCTGCTTCGCAGCGTTATCGGAGGAATCGGTGCCCTTGATGCCTTCTTTGAAGCCGCGGAAGGCTTCGCCGAGTCCTTTGCCGAGACCGGGCAATTTGGTAGGCCCAAAGATGAGAAGGGCGATGAGCAGGATGACGATGAGGTGTTCGGGTTGCAGTATCCGGTCCAGCATAAGGGAATCTCCCGGAGGCACACTGACCTCCGCTTCAGCTATTGTCGCACAGAACCGAAACCGGGATCATGTGACGCATCTCACTGTTGGCGGCCGGGCTTTGAGCCGTCAGAAGCCGGTGCAGTACTGTAACGAAAGGTATTCATGAGCGGACCCGATCGAGCGATTTGCATTCATGGACATTTCTATCAGCCACCCCGCGAGAACCCGTGGCTGGAGACGGTGGAGGGACAGGATTCTGCTGCCCCGTATCACGACTGGAATGAGCGAATTACTGCCGAGTGTTATGCGCCGAACGCGGTGGCGCGCATCGTGAACCAGCAGAACCAGATCATCCGCATTCTGAACAACTACTCGCGGATGAGCTTCAACTTCGGGCCGACGCTGCTCTCGTGGCTGGAGGAGAACGCGCGGCGCGCCCACGACCGGATCGTTCAGGCCGACCACCACAGCCAGAACCGCTTCTCCGGACACGGCTCGGCGATGGCGCAGGTCTACAACCACGTCATCATGCCGCTGGCGAACACCCGCGACAAGATCACCCAGATCCGCTGGGGGATCGCCGACTTCCGGCATCGTTTCGGCCGGCTGCCGGAGGGCATGTGGCTGCCCGAAACCGCCGTCGATCTGGAGAGTCTGGACCTGCTGGCGCAGAGCGGCATCCGGTTTGTGGTGCTGGCGCCGCATCAGTGCGCGCGCATCCGACCACTGACGAAGGCAGCAGGGGTTGCGGCAAAGGCTGCGGACGGAGCGAAGTCCGCCGAGGTGGCCTGGATCGAAACGAAGCGGGCCGACGTGGACACGAGGCGCCCGTATCTCGTCCGGCTGCGGGAGAAGCGCACGATCGCAGCGTTCTTCTACGACGGGCCGCGGTCTCGAGCCATCGCCTTCGAAGGGCTGCTGAACAGCGGCGAGGCCTTTGCCCAGCGGCTGATGGGTGGATTCACCGAATCCAAAGAGCCGCAGATCGTGCACGTGGCCACGGATGGGGAGAGCTACGGCCACCATCACCACTTTGGCGAAATGGCTCTGGCATGGATGCTGCACTGGGTTGAGGAGCAGGGCCGCTCCGGGGAGAATCTGCGGCTGACGAATTACGGCGAATTTCTCGAGCAGCATCCGCCGCACTTCGAGGCGGAGATTGTGGAGGACACGTCCTGGAGCTGCGCGCACGGCATCGAACGCTGGCGATCCGACTGCGGATGCAGCGGCGGCAAGCCGGGATGGAATCAGAAGTGGCGCCGGCCCCTGCGCGAGGCGCTGGACTGGCTGCGGGATTCCGTTGCACCGCTGGTGCAGGAGGAGGGCGGCAAAATTTTCAGAGATGTTGATGCCGCCCGCAACGGTTATATCGGCGTCATCCTCGACCGCTCGCAGGAATCGCGCGACGCGTTCCTGCATATGCACGCATCGCGCGAACTCAAGCCGGAGGAACGCACCCGCGCCTTCATGCTGATGGAGCTGGAGCGGCACGCGCAGCTGATGTACACCAGCTGCGGATGGTTTTTCGACGATATATCCGGGATCGAGACGGTGCAGGTGATTGCCTATGCCGGCCGCGTGGCTCAGCTGGCCGGGGAACTTTTCGGCGAACGCGCCGCGACTCTGGAGAAGGAGTTCGTCCAGAGACTCGCGGCGGCGAAGAGCAACGTCGCGGAGCAGCAGGACGGCGCGTCAGTGTACAACCGTTTGGTCCGGCCGATGCGCATCGGGCTGGAGCAGGTGGGCGCCCACTACGCGATCAGCTCGATGTTCACCAGCTACCCGGACGAGGCGGACCTGTTCTGCTACACGGTGCGCCGCATCGCGTACGAGACGGCGCTGTCCGGGCGCGTGCGCGTCGTGGTGGGTCAGGCGCTGGTCATGTCACGCATCACGGAAGCGGCGGAGCCGGTGGAGTTCGCGGTGCTGCACTTCGGCGATCAGAACATCACGGCGAGCGTGAAGAAGTGGGACGCAGCGGGCGCCGAGGCGCACAGGAAACTGGTTCACGAAGTGAAAGCCGCGGTGACGCGGGCCGATTTTCCGGCGGTGGTGCGTGCGTTCGACCGTCACTTCGGCGGAGACGCGTACTCCATCCGTTCTCTCTTTCGCGACGAGCAGAAGCGCATTCTGGAGATCCTGCTGCGGAGCACGATGGCCGAGGTGGAGACGAGCCTCTCGACGATTTACGAGACGCAGTCATCGCTGTTGCATTTCCTCAGCCAGGCAGGGCTGCCGCGCCCTGAGCCGCTGAACCTGGCGGCGACGTTCGCGGTCAATGCCGGACTGCGCAAGGCGATTGAAAGCGATCCGATCGACCCTGTGCAGATGCGCATCTGGCTGGGCGTGGCGGAGGAGGATCAGATCGCCATCGACAGCAGACTGCTGAGCTATCTGGTCGACCAGAAGATGAAAACAGCGATGTTGGCGCTGTCGGAGGATCCAATGAACGAACAGCGACTCGACACGGCGATGCAGGTGGCGCGCACGGTGCGCGAGTTGCCGTTCGGTTTGAACCTGTGGCAGGCACAAAACCTGTGGTACGACGCCTTTCGGTCGATTCGCGAGCAGCCTTTGGCCGAAGGGCGGCTGGAGAAATGGCAGGATCTGGGCCGCCAGATGTATATTTCCGTCGACACGATCGTGGAAGAAGCAGAGGCGAATGGAAACGGGGCGAAAGAGGCGGAGAAAGAAGCCCGCGCAGCGGCCTCTTGAAACCTCCGAGGCATGGAGAGGCTTTCCGGCTACAGCCTTTTGCTGACCGTTTTTCTAACCGCCTCTCCGCTGGCTTTCTAGCTTTTCCAGCGGAGCGTAACGGGGGCACTGATGGGATGTTTGAGGGGCTCGCCATTGCGCGCCGCCTCGAGCCGCGCCTGTTTGAGCGCGAAGTACCACTTCGCCGGCTTGTCGGCATCGTCGATGAGCATGAGCGGCGGATCGTAGCGCAGACCCTGCGCCTGCTGAATCATTGTGACCTGGTCCTGGCGGACGAACATGTTGCCGAAGAACTTCAGGACGGACGTCATGAAGGGCAGGCTGTAGAGCACGTTCCAGGCGCCATAGACGTCGATGCGGCAGGCGGTGGGAGTGGTGGGCGTGACGGTGGTCAGGCTGGAGAACCATTTCTGGCCGGCGCGAATGGTCTCGTAGCGGCGATTGGGGAGAACGAAGTCGATGGTGGTGGTGACCGCCTCGCCGTAGACGCCGAGCAGTTTGTAGGGCGCGGAGTTCTTTGAGGGCGCGTGCGTCGCCATGCGAAATCCCTGGGGGATGGGCTCGAAGCGTTTCTCTTTTTCGTGGATGCTGGCCTGCTTGCGCCACCACCAGGACTGGTGGACGAAGGGACCGTGCGCCGGGTCCATAAGGCCGATGATGCCGTGATCGACATTGCAGGGCAGGTCGGCGGTCAGGTGCGCGCTGCGGTACTTCTCGCTGAATTTGGGCAGTTCGGGGACGGGGACCAGCGCGGCGTCTTCGGGGCGAGCGCGGCCGCTGCCAGGCTCCGGCACGTAGACCCACGCGTAGCCGTCGCGCTCCTCGCAGGGAAAGGCCGTCGCGTGGAGGTTGCGCGGGAATGGGTCTTCGCTGGTGAGCGAAGGGATCTCCATGCACTGGCCGGACACCGGCTCGAAGACCCAGCCGTGGTATTTACAGGTGAGCGCCTTGCCGTCGAACCATCCGCAGGAGAGCGGAATGCCGCGGTGTGGGCAGTTGTCCCGCATGGCGAAGAGGCGGCCGTCGTCGCGCCGGCCAAGGACCATCGGAATGCCCAGCAGCAGGGTGGTTGCCATCTGCTTCCCGCTCAGGCGTTCGCTGCGCATGGCGGGATACCAGTCGTTATAGAGCAGCGTGGCCGGGGGGCCAGTGACCGGCGGCGTGGCAGCTATGGCGGAAACGGTGGGCATAACGCGCGAGCCTTGCTCCAACTATATCGTTCGTAATCTCGACGTGGCGGCGGTGCGATGGAAGAATATTCCTTTGACGGATTATTCCTTCTGAGGAATATTATTTATGGCATGGGACGTGGAGGTCAGCGACGAGTTCAGGGAGTGGTACGAAAGCCTTGCAGAAGACCTCCGGGCCAGCATTGCTGCTGGCGTCGACATTCTCGAACAGATGGGGCCCGAGGCGGGGAGACCTTTCGTCGACACGCTGAAGGGATCGAAATACCCCAACCTGAAGGAGCTTCGGATTCAGCATCGTGGCAGACCGTATCGCGTACTGTTCATCCTCGATCAAAAAAGGAACGTATACCTCATCCTGGGCGGAGATAAGTCCGGCAACTCGCACTGGTACCGCGACGCGATCCGGCGCGCAGAAAACATTTACGAGCGATATCTGAAGGAGATTGGCGGAGGTGAGTAATGGCGCATAAATGGAGAGATGTTCGCGGAACGTTTTCGCCGGAGAAGGAAGCCGAAATTCGCCGTCGCGTCGAAATGACTCCGGTGATCATGCGCCTGCACCAGGTGCGTGAAGCTCGCAATCTGACGCAGACAAAGCTTGCAAAGCTCCTCAAGGTGAATCAGGGCGCGGTATCGAAGCTCGAACGCCGAACCGACATGTACGTCTCTACGCTGCGCAGCTATCTCAAAGCGATGGGCGGGGAGCTTGAGATTAAGGCCATTTTCCCGGATGGGGAAGTGATCATTGACCAGTTTGAGGGGCTCGCCGAGGACCGGGACAACTCGACTGCGTAACCGGCCTGAAGGGCAGTTTTGGCCGCCAAGCCAGTGCCTATGCAGATGCCCCTTCCCAACTGCCTGAATCCATTGGCTTAACTGCCGTTGTGACGGGCTAAATCTTCCCGTATCATAGAGATAAGCCCCGATCCAGCCTGGAGTTCAGAGCGGTTTGGCAGGCGGGTGGGGCCTGCACACCTTATGGCAGACGATCAGAACCCTCAGCTTCCCCTTGGCCCTCCCGGAGACGGCAATCCTCCCGGTCCCGGCGCCGCCAATCTCGTTCCCATCAACATTGAAGAAGAGATGCGGCGGTCGTATCTCGACTACTCGATGTCCGTCATCATCGGGCGGGCGCTGCCCGACGCGCGCGACGGACTCAAGCCAGTGCATCGGCGGATTCTCTACACGATGCACGAGATGGGCCTGCAGTCGAACAAGAAGTACACGAAGTGCGCCAAGGTCGTGGGTCAGGCGATGGGCGTCTACCACCCGCATGGCGACTCCGCGATTTACGATGCGCTGGTGCGCATGGCGCAGCCGTTCAGCATGCGCTATCCGCTGGTGGATGGCCAGGGAAATTTTGGTTCGGTGGATGGCGATCCTCCGGCGGCCATGCGATACACCGAGTGCCGGCTGGAGCGCATCAGCAGCGAACTGCTCGCCGACATCGAGATGGAGACGGTCGACTTCGTCCCCAATTACGACGAATCGACGCTGGAGCCCGCGGTTCTGCCCACGCGCGTGCCGAACCTGATCATCAATGGGTCGAACGGGATTGCCGTGGGCATGGCGACCAACATTCCGCCGCACAACCTGACGGAGGTGATCAACGCGGCGATTGAGATGGTGAATAATCCGCACGCCGGTCTGGCCGAAGTGCTGAAGCACGTGCAGGGACCGGACTTCCCCACCGGCGGATTTATCTACGGACGGAGCGGCATTGCGCAGGCCTACAAAACAGGCCGGGGACGTTTCCTGATGCGCGCCAAATGCGCCACGGAAAACCTGAGCCAGGGGCGCCAGTCGATCATCGTCAGCGAGATTCCCTACCAGGTGAACAAGAACGTTCTAATTAAGCGCATCGCCGAGCTGGTGAATGAGAAGATCATCGACGACATCAGTGATGTGCGCGACGAGAGCGATCGCGACGGCATGCGCATTGTGATCGAGCTGAAGCGCGGAGCGGAAGCGCAGATCATTCTGAACCAGCTCTACAAGCACACGCAGATGCAGGAGAGCTTCTCGATGATTTTCCTGGCCGTGGTGAACGGCCAGCCGCGCGAACTGCCTCTGCCCGATGCGGTCCGGATCTTCATCGAGCACCGGCAGGACGTGGTGCGGCGACGGACGGCCTTCCTGCTGCGCAAGGCGCGCGAACGCGAGCATATCCTGCTCGGGTACCAGATCGCGCTTGACCACCTCGACAACGTCATCAAGATCATCCGCCGGTCGTCATCGCGCGCGGATGCCCGCGAGAACCTCTATCAGTTCTTCTCCGGCAAGACGATCACGGTGCGCGATGAGGCGATCCGCGGCGTGAAGCTCGATCCGGCAAAGTACGGGATCGATGCGGCGACGCTGATTACGGCCACGCTGACGCTCAGCTACCGGCAGATCGACGCCATCCTCGAACTGCAGTTGTACCGGCTGACGCAGCTCTCGATCGACGAGCTGCTGAAGGAACTGGCCGAGGTGCGGGAGAACATCGCTGAGTACGAATCGATTCTGGCATCGGAGAAGAAGCTGCGCCAGGTGATCGTGAAGGAGCTGGAGGCGATCCGCAAGGAATACGGCGACGAGCGGCGGACGCAGATTCTGGACGAGACGGCGGAGCTGCAGCTCGAAGACCTGATCGCCGACGAGCAGGTGGCGGTTACGGTTTCGCATCAGGGATACCTCAAGCGGACGCCGATCTCCACCTATCGGCAGCAGCGCCGCGGCGGACAGGGAAGGACGGGGATGAAGACGCGCGAGGAGGATTTCGTCTCGCAGCTCATCATCGACTCGACGCACGCCTACCTGCTGTGCTTCACGAACAAGGGGCGCGTCTACTGGCTGAAGGTCTATGAGGTTCCCGACGTGGGCGCGGCGGGCAAGGGCAAGTCGATTGCGAGCCTGCTGAGCCTGCAGCCTGGGGAGACGGTGCGGACGATCCGGCCGGTGCGTAATCTGGAAGAGGAGGGTAAGTATCTCTTCTTCGCCACGCGCAACGGCACGGTGAAGAAGACGCCGCTCAAAGACTTCTCCAACGTGATGTCGCGCGGCATTATCGCGATTGGCGTTGAGGAAGACGACGAGCTGGTATCGGTGAAGCTGACGGACGGCAACCAGATCGTCTTCCTGGCGACGCATGGCGGCATGGCGATCCGCTTCCACGAAGAGGACGTCCGCTCGATGGGACGGCCGGCCTATGGCGTGCGCGGCATCGACCTCGGCAAGAACGACTACGTGGTGGGCATGGCGGTCACGCCGAAGGAGAGGAACGGAGAGGCGGCGCGCATCCTCAGCGTCACCGAAAACGGCTTCGGCAAGCGCACGGACGTCGAGGAGTACCGGCTGCAGACGCGCGGCGGCAAGGGCGTGATCAACGTGAAGACGACCGCGAAGAACGGCAAGGTGGTCGGGATTCAGCTGGTGGACGAGACGTCGGAGATCATCGTGATCAGCCAGTACGGCAAGATCATCCGCATCGACACGAATACGGTTCGCGCCGCTGGGCGCTCGACGCAGGGCGTGAAGCTGCTGAACCTCGAAGACGGGGATAAGGTGGCGGCGGCGGTGGTGATCCCGCCGGAAGAAGCCAAGGTCGAGCCGGAAAACGGGACGCTGCTGCAGTAGCAGGGAGTGGCTGGGGGCTAACGCTTGCCAGCCATTCACAGTTATCAGCAGAGAAGGAGTCGGGATGAAACGTGTATTTCCGGCCGCGGTATGGAAGGAAGGCGCCTGGTACGTCGCCCAGTGTCTTGAGGTTGACATTGCGTCGCAGGGCGAAACTGAAGCCGAGGCGCTGGACAATCTGAAGGAGGCGCTGGAGCTGCACTTCGAACCGCCGGTTGCCACTCGCCCGGCGGAAGTTCGCAGCGTTGAGGTCGAGGTTGGGGCGGCTTAATCCGCTGCCGTTTCGCGAAGTCAAGCGGCGGCTCGAAGCAGCTGGGTTTGTCGAGGCCAGCCAAAAAGGCAGCCACGTGAAATTTGTCCGGCGGGCAGGCGAGGTGGTGGATACGGCAATTGCCCCGCGCAAAACCGAGATTCCCGTGGGCACGCTGCGAAGCATCCTGCGCCAGGCACACATCGATCCCGAGGAGTGGGAGAAACTCGGAGATCAGTAGAGCCTCGCCTCGCGGCGAGGCTTTTTCATGCTGCGCAGTTTGGTTGCCACGCGATGCAAACAGGACGCCATCCCTGGGGAAACCGGATGCGTCCAACTGCGTCGAATGGCTATTGCAACATGGCAAGCCTCGACTCCACACATCCGATTGCAGCCCGCATGAGCGGAGCGGCCGCTGCGCAGGCATCGCGCCGCCGGGAGTTGGTCGAGCTGTTCGTCGGCTACGGGCTGATTCTGGTTGTGGTGTGGACGCCGCGCCCTGCGCAGAACGTTCTCTACTGGATCACGGTCGCATGGATCGTGGTCACCGGCATCCTTGCCCGCGATCGCAGCCGGCCGATCGGGCTGGGGCTGACGGGGCTGCGGGAATCGCTGTGGATCGTTCCGGGCGGCGTCGCGCTGTTCTTTATCGGCATGTGGATCGCCGCGTGGGCGCATACACTGCACCGGCTGTACGGGCCGCTGCCGCTGGCCATGCACGTGCTGACGTATGGCATCTGGGCGCTGATCCAGCAGTTCATCCTGCAGGTGTACGTCTTGCTGCGGCTGCTGCGGCTGGGGCTGAGCCGCCCACGCGCGATCGGCGTGGCAGCGCTGATGTTCGCAGTCGCCCATATTCCCAACCCGGTGCTCACGCCGGCGGTGATCGTGTGGGGTACGGTGTCGTGCCTGCTGTATCTGCGCTACCGCAATCTCTACGCCATCGCTCTCGCCCACGGGATGCTGGGGATGTGTCTGGCGATCACGGTGCCGAATGGGATCAATCACCACATGCGCGTGGGGTTGGGATATTTGATGTACCCGACGCATCGTGCGGGGCTGGAACTGACCTCGCGCTGAAGGCTTCTCACTGCAACTTTGGAGTTCGCCGCACGGCAAAGAAAAATGGCAGCGAGGCCAGGCCTGTCGCCACACAGAAGGCGACAGCTGCGGGAATCGAAACGTCGTAGAGCAGGCCGATGGCCGCGCTGCCGAGGAACCAGAAGATTCCGTAGGCGGCGGTAAAAATGCCATAGGCGGAGGCACGGCGTTCCGGCGCGACCATGCCGGCGACCGCAGCGGGAATGATGGACTCGTGGACGCCCATTCCCAGGCCCCAGAGCGCGGCTCCGGCCATCGCTGTCCAAAAGCCACCCAGGAAGACCATGGGCGCGGAGACGATGCAGAAGAGCGTCAACGGGATGAGCACGCCGATGCCGTGGCGGTCGAAGAGCTTGCCGAAGAGCATAGAGCCGGCGCCGCCGGTCGCCATGGCGACCGAGTAGAAGACGGGGATCAGAACGATGGAGGCAATGCCGTGCTTCTGCAGGTGGTAGGCGATGAGCTGATAATCCGCGAACCCGGCGGCGACCAGCGCCGCGCCAATCAGGTAGATCCAGAACGCGCGGCCCATGCCGGAGGCCGGAGTTGCCGGGGCATGCGGCTCGGTCTCGAGGTCTTCCGGGCGCGGATACATGAATTTTGTGACCAGGATCAGGACCGCGGTGATGATGGCCGGGATCAGCAGCACGGCAAACGCAGTGCGGTACTGCGCGCGATGGAACAGGAATAACGCCACGAGCAGCGGCCCGATGAGCGCGCCGGTCTGGTCGAGGCCTTCTTTCAGTCCGAAAGCCCAGCCGATGCCGATCTCGCGTCCGGCATGGGAGAGCATCACGTCGCGGGGAGGATTGCGGATCGCCTTGCCCATGCGTTCCAGCACAATCAGCACCGCCGCAACCTGCCAGTTCCCGGCGAGCGCGAGGGCGGGAACCGCGGCCATCTGGATAAAGTAGCCGAGCAGCGTGACGGGCCAGAACTGGCCGGTGCGCTCGCTGATCGCGCCGGACACGTAGCGGAAGCCATAGCCGAGCAGTTCGCCCAACCCGGCGACCACGCCCACGATCAGAGCGCTGGCGCCCAATGTGGCGAGAAAAGGGCCGGTAATGCTGCGCGATCCCTCGTAGGTGAAATCGGCAAACAGGCTGACGATGCCGATCATCAGCACGAAGCGAAGCGCGGTGCGCGCTTTGAGGTTGCGCGAGATCTCAGTACCGGCCATACGTTTGAAGATATCCCTCTCTGTTCAGAGACGAGCGGCAAGGGGGTTCGGGATTCCGCCGAGTGGAGTCCGGGGCAAGGAAAGCTTTGAATCGGTTCATTTTTTCGGCGGTCTGGTTCCCTTTTCCGCCCGTCACAAAAACCGGCTGTTTCGGCCCGAAATTAAGGCTGGCGGGGTAGCGCATCCTGAGGGGAGTTATGTACTCTTATCGGCACCGCAGGGCTCACCCGCCGGCGCACAGGCCCCAGCAAATCCCCGCGCCCGGTCTTGACCCGCGGATATCCCAGGAGGAATGACTCAATGAAGCAATCGATGAAGACCGCGATGGTGGCCGCGGCTGTTTCCGGACTGCTCGGCGGGGCCACAGCGCTGCATGCTGCTGTTCCCACCGTTTCCGGTACCACGCCCATCCTCAAGGCGGGCAAAGCGTCGTTCGCCGGCATGCCTCAGGCGAAGGCTCACAAGCACTCCTGTAAAGGGAAGAACGACTGTAAGGGCCAGGGTGGCTGCAAGAGCAGCGATAACGGCTGCAAAGGCAAGAACAGCTGCAAAGGAAAAGGCGGCTGCGCCACTGATGGCTCCAAGATGCCCGATTAGTTTTTGGTCAACGCAGTTGAATTCGCCGGAAAGGCCGCCTGGCATGCGGCCTTTGCCGGCATCCTGATGCCCTTCCGATGCCCTTCACGCAAGAGGCTTTGCACAGCCCTGGAACTGCCGCTCGGGCTGCAACAGACAGCCTGCCGACTGTCTGCGCGGTTTCGGCCCTTGCGATGATGATCTCCACGACTCTTCATGAGGGAGTGGGGCACGCTTTGACAGCCCTGCTCACAGTTTCACCCAGCGGCGTCCTGTCGACCGTAGCCTGGAACAGCGCCTACGACAGCAAGCTGGTCGACGCGGGAGGAACGATCGTGAACCTGATCGCAGCGGCAGTCTTTTGGCTGCTGCTGCGCAACGCGAGGCGATTCTCAGCGGCGACCCGGCTCTTTTTCCTGCTGGCCTGCGCTTTCAATCTGTTTGCGGGAACGGGGTATTTCGTGTTTTCCGGCCTGACGAACTTCGGCGACTGGGCGGCTGTGATTCAGGGCCTGCACCCATCTCCGCTGTGGCGCGCGGCGCTGATCGTGGCCGGCGTACTCGGATACTGGGGAGCGCTGGTCGTCGCCGGGACCAGCTTGTTTCGCTATGTTGGCTTTCACCGAGGAGCAGACCGCCGGCGCATCAGCCACCTGATGCTGGTGGCGTATCTGAATGCCGTCCTGATCGCCTGCCTGGGCGGAGCACTGAACCCGATGGGGATTGAGTACGTCTTTCTTTCGACGCTTCCGGCGACTGCCGGGGCGGGGTCCGGCCTGCTGTATATGCAGTACTACGCGCGCAAAAACGTCGAACCCGCCGTCGGCGTTGAGCCGATCAACCGCAGCTTTGCGTGGATCGGGGTATCCGCCGCGTGCGCCGCCCTGTTTATCTTTGTGCTCGGACGCGGTATAACGCTGACACGATAACGAGGTGCCTGAATGCCGGCCAACCGGTTCAACGGATTCACCGATTTCGGCGTGGGAATCGGTCTGCGCATCCCGCATTATCAGCACATCCTGTCGCGGCGCCCGGTGGTGGACTGGTTCGAGATCATCTCCGAGAACTACATGGTCGATGGCGGACGGCCGATGGAGATTCTCGACCGGATTCTGGAGCAGTACAAAGTGGTGCAGCACGGCGTTTCGATGTATTTTGGGTCGGCCGATCCGCTGAATCGCGAGCACCTGAAGCGGCTGAAGACGCTGGCGCGCCGCACGAATACGCCGTGGCTCAGCGACCACCTTTGCTGGGGATCTGTCGATGGACGCTACACGCACGACCTGCTGCCCATGCCTTATACCTGGGAAGCGGTTGAGGTGACGGCGCAGAAGATCCGCCAGGTGCAGGACTTCGTTGAAGTGCCGGTGGTGGTCGAGAACGTCTCCAGCTACGCGGAGTTTCACGTCTCGGAGATGACGGAGTGGGAGTTCCTCACC
>DATGJK010000084.1:0-8402 GCA_035295245.1 Acidobacteriaceae bacterium | reverse complement strand
GCATGGTGCGGCTTTCGGCATCACGCTCAATCGCCTCACGCACGAGGCCCTGCTGCCCAGAATGGGCCTTTCGGCTCCTCCCAACCGGATGCGGACCGAGGATCGCATCAGCCAGTGGGTGACGCACGCTGCCTACGGCGTCGCAACCGACGTCGTCCGCCGCCGCGTCCGCAGTGGGCTCTGAGATCGTCGGGCTCGTCCGCGACCCACGCCGAGCGTCGCGCGCCCGGCAACCGGGAGCCGAATTGCGATACGATCAGCCAGATACAAGTTGCGTTTCTTCCCGAAAGACAGACGCTGCGTCCAAACAGCAGACATTTTGGGGGCAATTGGCGCATGTTGCAGTTTGGGCCGTTTCGGCTCGATACGGCGAACGAGTGTTTGTGGCGCGGAGACGAGCAGATTCCGCTCACGCCGCGGCCCTTTGCCGTCCTTCGCTATCTGGTCGAGCATCCCTCGCGGCTGATCACCCACGACGAACTGCTCGACAAGCTTTGGCCCGACACCTTCGTCCAGCCGCAGGTGCTGCGCACCTACATGCTGGAACTGCGGCGTATCCTCGGCGACAACGCGGGCGAGCCGCAGTTCATCCGCACGCACGCCAAGCGCGGCTACGTGTTTGTCGCGAAGGTCAGCGAGCGCGGCGATTCCCCGCTCCACGACGCAGTGCTCAATGGCGGCGCAACGGACCTCCTCGGCCGGGAAAAGGAGCTTCGGCAGCTCAGGGCGCTGGCACAGTCCGCGGAGAACGCCGTTCGCCAAATTGTCTTCCTTTCCGGAGAGTCCGGCATCGGAAAGACCGCCTTGCTCGATGCGTTCCGCCGCGAGCTTGCCGGATCGCCGGCGTGGATCTGCGGACGCGGGCAGTGCGTCCAGGGGCTCCATGGCCGCGAAGAATACTACCCGGTTATGGAGGCGCTCGGGCAGCTGTGCGGGTCCCCCCGGGCAGAGGAAATCGGCCGAGTGCTCGGCAAGATGGCTCCCGCCTGGCTGGCCGCCTTAGGACAGTCGCCTGAAACCGGAACGACCCGTCCGGAGCGCGCCGTTGCCGGCATCTGTGCCGCGCTCGAGGAACTGGCGAAGAACGGCCCGGTGATGCTGATGTTCGAGGATCTGCACTGGGCTGACGATGCGACGCTGCAGCTGTTGTCCGCACTGGCCCGGCGGAATGCGCCCGCCAAACTCATGGTTGTGGCTACGTGCGCGGTTTCCGGCAAGACTCCGCACCAGGCGCTTCGATCGCTCAAGCAGGACCTCCGGCTGCATCGTCTGGCAACGGAAATTACGCTCGGAGCTCTCTCGCGAACGGCGATCGAAGCGCTTCTCTCGCGCGAACTGGTGAAGGATGAATTGCCGGGCGGCCTGGCTGCGTTCGTCCATCAGCGCTCGCAGGGCAATCCCCTGTTCGCCACCGCGATCACGGAGCATCTGATGGCGGAACAGCACCTCGTGCGCGCCGGGTCCGGCAAGGATCCGCGATGGGAACTGCGCTCCTCGTTCGAGGAAATCGAGTCCGGAGTTCCGGCGGGCCTGGCGCAGGCGGTTGAATGCGAGATGGAGCGCCTCAGCCCGGCGGAACAGGACATCCTCGAAGCGGGCAGCCTTATGGGCATCAGCTTTCCCGTCTGGTCGGTGGCCGCCGCGCTGGATGAGGACGTCTCCGTCACCGAGGAGAAGTGCGACGGGCTGGCGCGGCGGGTGCACTTTGTCGAGCACGCCGGCACGGACGAGCTGCCCGACGGCTCGCGTTCGGAGTTCTACGTTTTCGTCCACCACCTTTACCGCGACGCGATTTACACCCGCCAGCCGGCCACGCGCCGCGCCACGCGGCATGCTCGCATTGCCGATCGGCTGCGCGCGATGTTTGCAGGACGCGAGGAGTGCGTAGCGCGCGAGCTCGCTCGTCACTATGAGGCGGCCGGCGACCGCCGCCGTGCTGCCGCTGCACTGCGCCACATCGAGCGGGAGTTGCCAGTCGACGCCGCCGAGTGAAATCCCGCACGCACAGATCCCACCTCCGCTGAGCTCGCCGCTCCGCTCGCCTGAAAAGTTTAACGTTTTCTCGACGGGAAATTAACGACGCCAACCCGGGGTATGCCTCATGTTGTTAGGCAGGAGGAGGGTTCCCCATGAAAGCCATTCCCCAAAAGCTTCTTCTGGCGTCAGCGATGCTGGCGTTTGCCGCAATGCCTGCCTTCGCTGAGACCTCGACGGTTAACGTGCCCTTCACGTTCGTCGCCAACGGGAAGCACTGCCCCGCCGGCGTTTACACCGTGAGCCGCGATCCTCAGTTCAACGTCGTGAGACTGCAGAGCGCCGATGGCGCGAAGAACTTCCAGTGGATCGCTGCGCCTGGTCAGGCCTCGCCTTTCGACACGCGCGTCATCCTCACCTTCGACAAGCTCGATAGCGGCTACGCTCTGCGCACCGTCCAGTACCACTACGAGACGACGAACCGGCTGGACAAGAAGGGTCCGGAGTACGTGCCGACGCGGACGATCATGGGCCAGTAAGCCCACCGCACAGGTTCTCCACAGAGTTCACTCGACCGGGGCCGTCGCGCGCACGATGGCCCTCCTTTTTTCTCTGCCTGCAGTTCTCTTCTGCTTTGGTTCTCTCGGTGTGTTTAGCTCGCCGGCTCGGCGGCGTGATGCGCCAGCTTCTCGCCCGCGTGCTCGCTCTCTTCCGCAACCTTCTTCAGCGAAACATGCTCGAAACGCGCCCAGACCAGGCCAACCGGCATGATGCACAGGAACGTGACCAGCAACAGTGCCGCCGCGCAGCCCATAGCGGCTTCCGGGGCTACGCCGAAGAAGTTGCGAATCGCCTCTTCGACGAGGCCGATCTGCGTAAACCAGCCCAGCACCGGTAGCTGGATCGCGCTGGCGGTGCCGCTCACCACCATGAGAAGCACAGCCTCGGCCGCCGTCATGGATCCCAGCGCGGGAGCGGCCACAAAGGCCCGGGCGGTCTCCAGATAGGCAAGAGCGATCAGCAGCCACATGCCCACTGAAAGCGAGGCGGTGATCGCGAAGTCTCCGACAGACCGGATCGTATCGAGGCCGGATTGAAACGCGGCAATCTTGTTTTCAACCGCTTCGCCGAGCTTCTTTGAAATTCTGCCGAACGCCCGGCCCGCCGCCGAGGAGATGGCGGTGCCGGCCAACCTCACGGCCAGCAGAAAAATCGCGCCGGCCACCATCAGAACCATGCCCAGCAGCGAGGCTTTCTTGACCACCTCAGGATGCGGCAGGGCTCCGGGGGGCGCCATCAGGATCACCGAAAAGGTGATGAGCGCCATAGCGCCCGCATCGAACAGTCGCTCCACGATGTAGACCGCGATCTGCGAGCTGAGCGGCTGCAGGGTCTTTTTCGCAACCAGGTAGGGCCGCACCAGATCGGCAACGCGCCCGATCAGCGCCACGGCGGTGAAGCCGATCACCTGGGTTCCCACCAGAGAAAGCAGGGGGACCCGCTTTGCATGCCGCATCAGCATCGCCCAGCGCACCGAGCGAATCACATAGCCGAAATAAATGCAGGCGAGCGCAAAGATCATCCGGCCCCACGCGGCCTGGCGGAGCTGCTCGGCAAAAACGCCCCAGTTGAAATGAATGCGGTGGCGTCCAAACCAGACCAGCGCGCCAACAGCGAGGACAGCAATCAGCACCAGGATCCGGCTTTTGGGGGTTTTCAATCAGAACTCCGTGAGATCCGGACGCGCCGGCTATTTTTCCGCCACGGTGGGCGTTTGCGCCGTCGGGTGCTCTTCATTCCTGTGGCGCAGCGCGTAACGGCGGTTGTACTCGTGGATCACCCGCGCCACGTAAGCCCGCGTCTCACGATACGGCGGAATGCCATGCCAGCGGTCCACGGCGGCTGGTCCGGCGTTGTAGGCCGCCAGCGCCAGCTTCACGTCGTTGTTGTACCTCTTCAGAAGGAAGTCCAGGTAGGCCGTTCCGCCGGTAATGTTCTGCCCAGGCGCGAACGTGTTCTGAACGCCCAGGTCGGACGCTGTCTGCGGCATCAGCTGCATCAGGCCCTGCGCTCCGGCGCGGCTCACCGCCCGCGAGTGCCCGCCGCTCTCCTGCTTGATCACGCTCGCGAGCAAATCCTCGTCAATGTCGAACTTCTTCTCCGCCTGCGCCAGGATCGGCTTCAGTTGCTGCTCGGTGAGCTTCTCCGGACCGGGGACAACCGCGACAGCCGCAGCTTTTACGGCGGGCGGGTCCGCCGGAGCCGCCACAGGAATGCTGACGCGCTCGTCGGAGACTATGTCTGCGGCGTCGACCTCCAGGAAGTTCGTCCCGGCGGCGTCCATGTACAGCCGCACCCTGCCATTCACGGTATCCACGTGGTCGCAGATCAGGTCAGAACCGTTCTTCAGGGTGACGTGATCGGCCAGGCGCATGGGTCCAGGGTCGGCCATTCCGGAGCGGGCTCCCAGACAGAGCAGGGCCACGGCCGCCAGGGGCAGGCACCTCCACCGTCGTCTGGGACAAAGCCACATCGGTCTATACTCTACCAGCTTCAGACGCGAGTTCCAGCCAGAACGCTCTCGACGATGGATGCCACCCCGTCCTCGTCGTTGCCCGGGGCAATCTGCCATCCGCGGCCTCGAGCCAGGTCCACCAGATCCGGGGCGCCGCTCACCATCACCACCGGCTGTCCGGCATACTCCAGCATCTCCCGATCGTTCCAATTATCCCCAATGGCCAGAATCTCTTCCGGTTCAATACCGCGCTGCTCGGCCAGCCGTCGCAGGGCGGTGCCCTTCGAACACCCCGGCGGGAGAATATCGAGGATCGTCAGGTCGCGGGCCGGGTACTCGGTCCGGTGGACCTCGATCGCCGGAGCATAGACGCTGGCCTCCAGCCACTTCTCCGCCTTACGCATCTCCCTGACCCCTCCGCAGACCATGCCCTGCACAGGAGCCTCGCCGCCGTCAAAGGCCCGTTCCAGAGGCTTAATCTCCCGGATCCACGGCCGGTTGGCTTCGACCCAAAGAGAGATGCGGTCGTGCAGCGTCTTCAGCGACTCCAGGACCAGTTCGCCGGGGCCCTCGCGATCGAACGTAAACACCATCGTTCCGAAGCGCCGCAGGGCCGGACAGAGGGCCCGCGCCGTTTCCACCGGCAGCAGAAAGCGGTCAATCGGTTCGCCGGCCAGCGTACGGGTGACAGTGCCGTTCGAGGTGATCATCACCGTATCTCGGCGCAGCCCCACGGGCTCGATGAGCGGGGTGGCGTAGGCCTGGCGGCGACCCGTGGCGATGACCACCTCAAGTCCAGCCGCCTGCGCATCGGAGAGAGCCTGGCAGTTGCGGCCGCTGATCGCCGTTCCGGACGACGGCAGAAGCGTGCCGTCGATGTCGACGACGATCATCCTGATGGGAGCGGGCATCTGGTTCCAGTCTAGGGTAGGTGTACTCGCAATAATTTGGAAAAATTGAAGGGGGATACGGCAACCACTTGAAAGCGAAGGAGATGAGCCTCCTTAATTGACCATGTTGGAAATAACTGACTCGTCAATAAACGGGCTAGATCTGGGCGCGCCGCTCACGAAAGAAGCTCCGCAACAGGTCGCCGCATTCCTCCGCCAGAACGCCGGTTGTCACCGGCATTTTGTGGTTGAGAAGGGGATGGTTCAAAACCTCCAGCACCGACCCGGCGGCACCCGCCTTAGGATCGGGAGCGCCATAGATGAGCCGGCCGAGGCGCGCGTGGATCATCGCCCCAGCGCACATGGCGCAGGGCTCGAGCGTGACGTACAGCTCGCAGGCGAGCAGACGATAGTTGCCGAGCGAGGCGGCTGCGGCGCGGATGGCGACGATCTCGGCATGGGCGGTGGGGTCCTGATCGCGCAGCACCCGGTTCTGCCCCCGACCCACGATCTGCCCTGAAACGACCGCCACGGCCCCGATGGGAACCTCCCCGGCCTCGGCCGCCGCGCGCGCCTCCTCCAGCGCCGCGCGCATCCGGATTTCGTCCGATTCCATCATGGGACTATGGTATTGTGCCGCCAATGCGTCCCGTCATTTATTCGGTCGCCTGTTCGCTGGACGGCTACATCGCCCGCGAAGATCACAGCTACGACTGGATCCCGCACGAACAGGATCACGGGCTGGCGGAGTTTTTCGAGTCGGTGGACACGGCTCTGATCGGCCGCAGGACACATGATCTGATGGTCGAGGTGGGCCAGCCGACGTTTCCCGGCATGGCCAACTACGTCTTCACGCACAATCCCAATCCGCCCAGGCGGAAGGGCATCCACTGGGTGACCGAAGATGCCGTGGCCAGCGTGAAGGAACTGCGGGAACAGGCCGGCAACAAGATTTGGCTCGCCGGAGGCTCGGAACTGGCGAAGACGTTTTTCGAAGCTGGGCTGGTCGACGAGCTGCGCATGGCGGTGGTGCCCATCCTGCTGGGCAAGGGCATTCCGCTGTTTCCGAAGATTTCGCGCGAACTGCCGCTGCGCCTGATGGAGGAAAAGGCGTTTGGAGACGGCGTCGTGCGGCTCTTTTATCAGGTGCGAAAGTAATCGACGCTCAGGACTGTACCTGCTGCGACGTTTCCACCCATTTGCGGAAGATGCCGATGATCTGCTCCAGCCGGCGCGGGTCGCCTGATCCTTCGAAGCGGCTGCCGTCAATGGCGCATTCGATCCACTCTTCGCCATCGGTATCGAGGGCCAGCCGATTGGGAGCCGTATCCTGGGCCGTCGTGCCTTCGAGGCTGATGACCAGACGCCACCCACGGCGCCGCAGGCTCTCCAGACGGATGCCTTCGCGGTTCTCCCAGTGGCCGTCGCACTGGCGTTGATACCAGTCTTCCAGCCATTCCAAATTGTTATTCGACATCAGCGCTCCAACGCGGCCCAGCCTGCGCCTCAACTACGGCCCCGGTTGCTGTTGCGTCATGCAGTGCAGAGCACCCAGCCCCCAGATCAAGTCTCCGCTGTAAATCCCCACCACCTCGCGAGTGGGAAAAGCCTCCGCGAGAATGTTGAGCGCCTTGCGATCGGCGGATTGATTTAAGGTTGGCACAAGCACCAGCCCATTGGCAATGTAGAAGTTCGCGTAACTGGCGGGGAGACGCTGCCCATCGAACACCACCGGATCGGGCATCAGCAACTCGATAATTTCGAATGCGCCGCCCTCGCGATTGCGCGCGCTCTTCAGGCGATCGAGATTTTCGGCGAGCGGAAGATGATTGTCGTCATAGCGATTCGGCTCGACGACGGCAATAATCGTGTTCGGTCCGGCGAAGCGCACGATGTCGTCGACGTGGCCGTGCGTGTCGTCGCCAGCGATGCCGCGATTCATCCAGAGCACCCGGTCGATCCCCAGAAAGTCGTAGAAGACTTTTTCGATTTGCTCGCGGCTCAGACCCGGATTTCTCTGCTGAACCTCGCTGAGCAGGCACTCTTCCGTGGTGATCAGCGTGCCCGCGCCGTTCACGTCGATCGATCCGCCTTCGAGCACCACGCGATGCGGGCCATTCGGCGTGTCGATGGCCGGCGTCCATTGCGGAACTCCGAGCAGGCCGGCGACGCGATCGGGAACCTGGTCGTCCAGATGCCAGTTCTCATATTTGGCCCACGCGTTGAATTTCCAGTTTGTAACCGCCACAGGTGCAAATGCAGATTCCCGGCCGGCGTCAGGGTCACGACGCACGAAAATTGGCCCCGAATCGCGCGTCCAGACCCGGTCGGTGGGCCAGTGATGAAAGCGCACCCGGGTCATGTTGACGGCATTGCGCCGGAGAATGCCGCGCGCTCGCTTTTCCGCCGCCGCATCGTTGACCAGGATGTGCACGTCTTCGACGCGCGCGAGATGCTTCACGATGTCGGCATACACCCACGGAATCGGCTGAGATTTTCCCGGCCAGTCGTCGGGATTGTGCGGCCACGCGAGCCAGGTAGCGGCGTGCGGCTCCCACTCGGCGGGCATGCGGTAGCCGAGTTCTCGCGGAGTTGCGGTCATCGCAGGCCTCTGCACCTCAGCCGTGCTCATTCCTTCTCATCCAGAAAACGGTTGACGATCGGACCGTATGCGTCGATGCGCCGGTCGCGCAGGAACGGCCAGTTGCGCCGCGTGTCTTCCAGCTTCGCCAGATCGATTTCGCCGATGAGGATCTCCTCCCTGTCATGCGCGGCCTTCGCGATCACGCGGCCAAAGGGATCGGCGAGGAACGATCCGCCCCAGAATTCGAGTCCCGGCCCCTCGGCGCGATTGCCGCGCACGTCGCCATGTTCGTGGCCGACGCGGTTCACGGCCGCGACGTAAACGCCGTTGGCGATGGCGTGCGCGCGCTGGATGGTCTGCCACGCGTCGTATTGCGCCGTGCCGTGCTCTTCTTTCTCGTGCGGATGCCAGCCAATGGCCGTGGGATAGAAGAGCACGT
>DATGJK010000083.1:0-4022 GCA_035295245.1 Acidobacteriaceae bacterium | reverse complement strand
CGCCTCGTGCTCGTGGTCACCAAAGTAGATCGGCTGGATAGCACCGGTCTGGGCCTGATCGTCCGATCCAGCGATGCTTTCCGCAAACGCGGCGGCGACATCCGGCTCGCCGGTGCGCCGCAGTTCATTACCCATCTTCTGAGCTTGACCCGGCTCGACGCTCTGCTGAAGGTCTATGCGACGGAGGACGAAGCGATCCTCTCGTTCCTGCGCCAGCCCTTCGCGGAAAAAGCTCCAGACCAGCCAGGACGCCGTGTCCTCGTCATTGACCGCTCGCCGGAAGTAGGAGCCTTCATCCGCGCAGTGCTGACGCAGCATGGATACCAGGTGAAGACTGCCAGCCTTGTGTCCGATGCGCGCATGCTGCTGATGTTCCAGCAGGTGGACTACATTCTCTTTGGTCCGGCCACGCCTGATTCGGCGGTGCAGGCAGGTTCGGCTTCGCTCCGCCCGGTTGCGCCCCGAGCCGTCCCGCTGTCGCTGAACAGCGAGTTCGCAACCTGCGACGCCTGCCAGGCTGCAGAAGTGTTGCTCGGGCTATTCCGGAGCGCGGGCGTGCCTGCGGCCTGACGCGCCGGTCCGGTCAGTCAGGGTTACCGGCTGTCTTGGGAGACCTCAATGACTGCCAGACCCATCGGCGGAAGCGTGACCGTCAGCCGGTGATCCCGAATCGGCAGGCTCTCCGGCTCGCCGATCTCCGAGGCCTTCCGCAGTGTCTCGATTTGCTCTCGGGTGGGGTACTTCGGGCTGCCCATCTGCTTCCAGGCGGCGAGGGTGTCGCCATGCTGGGCGTCGACGCGCCGCACCTGCGCATATTCGGCGCGAACGTCGCGCAGATCGAAGGTGACGGTCTTCTCCGCACCCGTCGCATCCGGCTCCACCAGGTTCCACGCTGCAATAACCAGCGTGCCGTCCGCCCGACGGGTCACCAGCGCCCGGTTCACGGGAGCAGGCAGGCGCGTATCGCCCAACTCATGCAGGATCTCGAAGACGTCGTAGGCGGGCTTGGGAATGTCGTCCTCAGCCACCAGACCATATCCGCCATAGAAAGGCGTCTTCACCACGCCTTGCTCCTCGAACACATCCGAGAAGCTCCAATAGGACATCATCCTGGTCTTTCCGTCGCATTTGCTGATGGTGTCGGCCATCCACGGTCCCATATAAAGGGAATCCGTGATCTGCTGCTCGTTCATGTAGGTGGCATTGAACTCGCTCCAGATCAGCGGAATGTTGGGGCGCGCCGAGTGCACAATCTCGTTGTGAACCTTGTCCACGGCGGCGCAGACCATCTGGTGCGGCGCAATCGGCCGCTTGTCGTGAAATACGTCCATGGTGGTGTCGTTGCCGTAAACGTGTGTGGAGACGAAATCGAGCGGCACATGATTCTGCGTGGCATGGGCGATCATGTCGCCGACCCACGCGGCCTGTGCGGTCGCCGGTCCGCCGACCCGGATGCGAGGGCTCGCCGTTTTCAGCGCGCGCGCGGTGTGGTCATACAGCTCAAAATAGGTGGACTGCGCCGGCCGTCCGATCCAGAAATCGATATTCGGCTCGTTCCACACCTCGAAGTACCACTGAGAGACTTCCTCCATGCCATAGCGGTCGATCAGGTGCTTCGCGAATGCGGTAACCAGCGCGTCCCATTTGGCGTAATCGTTCGGAGGCGAGGGATAGGGCTTGTACCAGAAGGCGTGCGTTTTCTGTATGGCCGCCAGCGCCTTCGGCATGAAGCTGATCTCGACGTAGGGACGAATGCCGTTTGCGAGCAGCCCATCATAAATCTGGTCGACGTAGGACCAGTTGTAGACTGCATTGCCCTGCGCGTCCTCGCTGTACACCCCGTTGTCGTCATCGAAGATTCCGTGGAAGCGCACGTACTGGAAATCGGTCACCTTCTTCACCAGGCGCAGATCCTTGCGGTAATTGTCGCGCATGGCAAGGTTGGCGCGGCCTGATCCAAACATCTCTTCCCAGAAGTGGGGAAAGGGTGTGCCCTGTGCGGCGGCGTCCACGGCGATGGGGGCGTCTGAAGGTTCGCTCGAGACCTGGCTGAAACCGGTCGCCGAGAGCAGCAGCGATGCCGCCACAAAAACAGAACAGGGACGCAGCATGAGTTTCTCCAAAGAAAGGAGGATAAATGCTTCGAACAAGCTGGAGGGCGCTCAACTCAGAGAGCGCCCTCCGTAAGTCAGCTTCAGGGAGGCATTGCGAAGCTGACGAGGCCCAGATTGTCAGCTGCCCGATGTGGGCAGGCTAGCCCGGGCCGGAGCGAAACCTCTCGATTCGGCTACGGACCCGGAAAGGGCGGAGAGCGACGAACGGACGCACTCTCCGCATATTTCAGCGTTGCCGTCACTTCTCAGAAGCTGAAGCGTGCCTGCAACTGGACCGTCCTCGAGCCCAGCGCGCCGCAGGAAACTCCGAAGTTTGAGTTCACGGAGGCGACCGTGCCATTCGGATTCACCGAGCCGAGATAGGTATCCATGCAGCCGGTATTGATGTTTGTCTTGTTGAACACATTGTAGGCATCCGCGCGGAAGGTGAGGTTCGCATTCTCGCCGAGTATCCGGTTGTCGGGCAGCCCGAAAGCCTTCGCCAGAGTGCCATCCAGGTCGTTGTACCCTGGCCCATTCAGGCTGTTCCGATGAATGCCGGGTGCCGGACCCGGCGCTGCGTTGGGAAAATTCGGAGCGAGAGTGTAAGTGGGAGGGGTGAAGTACTTTGTGCCGTTCCCTCCGAAATTCGGGTCCATGCCTCCCAATCCTTCGAAGGTCTTGTTCGAAGTGCTCTTGCCGAACCCACCGACGATCCCCGCCGGCCGCAGGTTGTAGTAAGTGCCCTGCATGTAAACGCCCTGCGTGCCGTATGTGGGATTCCAGGGGAAACCGGTGTCTACGTTCCAGATGCCGCTGATTGACCATCCGCCGGCGATCTTCTCCGCCCAGGAGTGTCCGTGGAAAATTACCGGCTCCCACAAGCCGAAGAGCTTAAATGCATCGGTAACGTTGTAGTCCGAGCGCGCATACGCCGCACGAGTGTTGTACGGATAAGGATCCTCCGAGTACGGCCCGGAGTTCTCGTCCATGGCCTTGCTCCACGTGTACATCGCTTCAGCCTGGACGCCGTGCGCGAAGTTGTGCGTCAGCGTGCCGATCAGGGCATTGTAATTGCCACTGCCGGCATTCTGGTAGAAGTCGATAAAGTTGACGGATGGATTCTGCGCCAGGCCCTGCTGAGCCGCAATCGCATTCCAGATGTTCTGGATGAGCAGGTTGCGCATCTGCATGCCGTCATATCCGAGAGTCGCGACGATGTTGTGCGATACCTGGTAATCCACCTCGAGAGAGTAGTGATAGTTGGTGATGGTTTTGGCGTTCGCCGGGAATCCTGTCACGCTGGTCGTCCCCTTCAGAGGCAGGTTGGCGCTGCTGAAGTTGGTGATTGCATTGGGATTTGCCGGGTAGTTAAACAGCGAGTTGAGGGTATTCCCAACCGCATACACGATTTCCGATCCTGAGCAGCTCGGGTTGCCGGCATAGGGATACGGACACGTGAAGCTGGCGCTGATCGCGTTAGGAGGATTGCCCGTTCCGTTCGCCAGAATCGCGATTTCGTTCTGGTTGTAATTGATGCCAAAGCCGCCGCGCAGCACGCCTTTGCCATTGAGCGACCGCGGCTGCCAGGCAAAACCGATCTGCGGACCAAAGTTGCTCTTCGGCGAGCCCTGCAGATTGCCGCCTACGCGTATGTTGAGTCCAGTGAGCGGATCGGGTCCCGTTCCGAACTGCATCACGTCCAGGTTGTGTTCCTTCGAATAGAAGCCGCCGAAGTAGGACCACCGCAGGCCCGCATTGATGGTCAGGTTGGGACGAATTTTGTAATCGTCCTGCACAAAGAATCCCCAGATATTCAGGCGGTCATCCTGACGATTGGCAAAAGGCACGCCGGTCGAGTGATTGAACTGGCCGCTCTCGTGATACGGGGCGTCATTCGCGAAATCCCACAGGTTATGGAAGTTGTAG
>DATGJK010000082.1:0-6163 GCA_035295245.1 Acidobacteriaceae bacterium | reverse complement strand
GCCAGCTGGCGCTCACGGCTGACGACTGGCAGTGGACCGGTTACAAGACGGCCGCGGATTTCCTGCACGTTGGGGACATCATCTACGTGAAGATCACGGGCCAGGACGGCACGTTTCTGCACGGCACTCTGGAGCAGGACAGCGGCGTACAGGGGGCGCTGCTGGCCATGGATAACGCCACCGGCGACGTGCTCGCGCTGGTCGGCGGACGCGATTTCAATCTCTCGCAATTCGACCGCGCGACCCAGGCGGAGCGCCAGACGGGATCGTCTTTCAAGCCGTACGTCTACACGACGGCGGTGGAAAACGGCCTGACACCGGAAGATACGATCGTCGATCATCCGGTCTCATACGGTTCGTGGACGCCGCACAACTACGACGGACGCTTTCTTGGGCGAATCTCGCTGCTGAAGGCTTTTGCAGACTCGCGGAATATTCCGGCGATCGAGCTCACCGCGCGGGTGGGCGTCAAGAACGTTGTCAATACGGCGCACAAATTCGGGATCACCACGAATATTCCGTTGTTCCTTCCCATTGCGCTGGGATCAGCGGAGGTGACGCTGGAGCAGCAGGTGGATGCGTATTCTGTCTTTCCGAATGACGGCATCCGCATCTCGCCTCGCATGGTGCGCCGCGTAGTCAGCGCCGATGGAGTGCCGCTCGACGAGCCCACGCCGGACGTCAGCGAAGTGATCAGCGAAAAAACGGCGCGCACGATGATGGTCTTCCTGCGCAGCGTCACCACGGAGGGGACAGCCGCGGCGCTTGCGAAGCTGAACCATCCGCTGGGCGGCAAGACGGGGACCACGAACGATTTCACGGACGCGTGGTTCCTCGGGTTTTCGCCATCCGTGACCTGTGGCGTGTGGGTGGGCTACGACGACCGCCAGTCGCTGGGGGACAAGCAGACGGGAGCGGCCGTTGCCTTGCCGATCTGGACAGACTTTATGCAGACGGTGATTGCGGCGAGCCCGAACGAGAACTTCCCGGGAGCGCCGCCGCCTGCTCCTCCTCCGCTGCACCAGGCGGCAGCGCTGGTGGTGCCTCACTAACGCGAGCGCGCCAGATTCCGTGGCTGGGTACGACGAAAATACCTCCGCGCGCGGGCGACATCGCGCATGATCTGCGCACGGAGTTCCTGCGGGGATGGAAAGCGCCGCTCGTCGCGCAGGCGCATCAGGAAACAGACTTCGAGGGGCGTGCTCTCGGTCAGTTCGACGGGAGGCGGTCCGTCCAGCAGGTGGGATTCGACGGCGAAGCCTGCACCGTCGAAGGTGGGGCGAACCCCGATGTTCGTGACCGCGTCGAGCAGCGGCGCGGACGGGTCCAGTCCGATGCGCAGGCGGGTGACATAGACGCCGTGGGGCGGCAGCAGCGCGGCGTACTCGGCCAGATTGATGGTCGGGGCGGTGAGCTTTGCGCCGACGCCGCGGCCATGCGCGGGTCTGGACAGAATTCCGAAAGGACGGCCGAGAAGCGCGCGCGCCATGTTCAGCTGACCGGCCGTGATGCGGCGGCGGATTTCGCTGCTGGAAACGGCAACGCCGCGGACGCGCAGCGATCCATGGGAGACGACGCCGAATCCCAGCTCAGTGCCCAGCTGCTGGAGATCCTTGATACCGGCGGCGGCGTCGTGGCCGAAGCGAAACGTGTCGCCCTCGTGGACCTCGGCGATGCGCAGGCTGCGCACCAGCACGCCCTCGGCGAATTGGCGCGCCGACTGCATGGAAAACTCGCGCGTGAAGGGCAGGACGAGGGTGGCATCGAGTCCGGTCTCTTCCAGCAGACGCAGGCGCATTGGAATGGGCGTAATCAGCTTCGGCGCGCGCTCCGGATGGAGCAGGGCGAGGGGGTGGGGATCGAAGGTGACGGCGATGGCCTGCGCCTGCAGTTGACGGGCGCGGTCGAGCACGCGGCGAATGATTTCCTGATGTCCACGGTGCACACCGTCGAAGTTGCCGATGGCCGCGACGGTGCGCGGCATGTCTGGCGGCAAGGCTTCGATGGAGGTATAGGTTCTCATGCTCAAAGCTCGAAGGGGATGCGCAGGCCGTCATACGAGAGGCGCACGTGGGCAGGGAAGTCTTTTTCCGCGGATGCATGGTCCACGTCGTGGGACATATGGGTAAACCAGGCCTGACGCGGCTGGACGCGTTCGACCCAGCGGAGCGCCTCGTCGATGCTGGCGTGGCTTGGATGGGCGTCAAAACGCAGGGCGTCGAGGACCATCACGTCGAGGCCCTCCAGCAACGGCAAACTCGAATCGGGGATGCTGCTCATATCGGTGAGATAAGCCGCGTTGCCAAAGCGAAAGCCCGCTACTTCGAGATCGCCATGGAGCAACGGGATTCGCCGGAAGCATGCTCCGGCGACTTCGACGCTGTTATCGCCCTCGAGCCGGCGGAGTTCCACGCGCGCCCGCGTCGGGTACTTCGATTCCGCGGAAAAGGTGTAATCGAAAACGCGCCGCAGGATGCCGGAGGTCGCCTCGTCCGCATAGAGGGGGAGAAGATGCGGTTTGTGCTGAAAGCTGAGGGGGCGCAGATCGTCCATGCCGAGAATGTGATCGGCGTGGGCGTGGGTGTAGAAGACGGCGTCAACGTGGAGGAGGTTTTCGCGCAGGGCCTGCTGGCGAAAATCCGGGCCGGTGTCGATGACCACGGTCCGCGGCGTTCCGCTGCTGTGCCAGCGCACGGCGATGGAGGGGCGCGTTCTGCGGTTGCGCGGGTCTGTGGAAGTGCAGACGGCGCAGCTACACCCGAGCGTGGGCACGCCCATGGACGTTCCGCTGCCGAGGAAAACGATCTCCGCGTTCATGAGGGGCCGCAGATTACTTCTTCTTGGTATCGCCGGCCTTTTGTGCCTGCGCCGCGATCGCGTTCGTGATCTCGAGGAACATCATGCGGAGTTCGAAGAGCACATTCTGCAGCGTCGCTTCTTCGCGGGCGGTGAGGTTGCCTTTCGTCTTGTCCTGCAGGAGAGCGAGCATGTCGATGCTCTGGCGAGCGCCGAGGATGTCGATGCGGGCCTTCTGACCGGGCTCGGTGCCGGCGCCCAGAGCCAGCATGGCCGAGACGTAGAACGACTGGATGACGTGTTCGAAGGTCACCGGCCCGGAGGCGCCCATGTCGGGATTGGCCTGGCGCAGCATGTCATCGATCTGCCGCGACGATTCCTTATAGGCCGCGCTCTGCTCCGCGGATTCCTTCGCCGTGAACTGCGGCAGCTCTTCTTCCGCAAGGCTGGGTTCGGCTTCTGCTTCGCGCTGCTCAGGCGAAGGCATGGTCACAACTTTTTCCGACACTTGCTGAGGGGGCCTCTGCTCCTGCTGCTGTTCCAGGGGCGCGTCGTCGCGCAGTTCGCCGTCCAGGGTGAATTTGCGGCGATCCGTCACAGTGAATCCAGTTTGTTTTTCATTCATAAATTCTTCAATTCTCCTGTCTGGGGTCAGGATGTGCGAAAGCAGGAGGTCGCTCCAGGGGAATCGCTCTGCCTCCGTCATAGCGGAGGGGTTCCGATTCGGCCTTTTCCAGCGCTTCGGCGCGAACAATGCCGAGGGCCAGCGTCCTGTTGAATTCCGGCAAGTCGAACGGGGCGACGCTTGTCAGCTCGCCGACGGCTGTCTCCCCGGCGCGCAACTCAACGAGGGACGTTGCCGGCTGGTCACCTTCAAGTTCGAACTGGCGGAGCGAGCGGTGCACCGTCGCTCGCGCGCGGATGCGCTCGACGATCTCCTGCCCGATATAACAACCTTTGGTGAAGTTCAGCGCGCGGGTGAGATTCGTTTCCTGCGGCAGATGCTTGTCGCTGAAGTCGACGCCGAAGGCGGGTATCCCCTGAAAGACGCGGAAATGTTCCATGCACTCGAGCCCGCATGGCGAGGCTCCCGCTGCGCTGAGGGCGTTCCAGACCGCAAGGACGGCATCTGCCGGCAAATGGATTTCGAAGACCGGCACGACGGGGCTGAATCCGCCGAAAACAGTGACGGCTGTGCCTGCCAGCTCGCCGGACTGGAACCTGGCGGGCTCGGGCGCCGGAGCGCCCAGGGACTGCAGGATCTCCGCAGCACGAGGACCGGCGATGCCCAACGCGGTTGTCGATGCGTCTAACTCCTCAAGCTTCACATCATCCATGATGATGTAGCGGCGCAAATGGGTGAGGAGGCGTTCGGACTGGGAGCGGTCGGTTTCCAGCTGCAAAAAGTCTTCGCGGACAGACAGATCGGCGTCGCCCTGGATGCGGCCCTGCGGGTTCAGCACCAGGGTATAGCCGGTTTCGCCGGGATTCATGCCTTTGACGGTCTGGGTGATCATGCCGTTCAGCCACCGGACGCGATCTTTGCCGGTGGCTCTGAAAATGGTGCGGTAGCCCAGGTCGAAGATGCCGGCTCCGTGCAGCAAGGATTGCAGTTCCGCCGATTTTCCGGCGTAGCGGAGCGGCGTCTGCGCGCCGCGGTGCATCTTCATTTCGAGAGCGGGATTCTGGGCGGAAATCCGGGCAGCCAAAGGCGTTTCTGAGACAGCGGCATCAGGAATCTGGTACGTCTGGCTCATGCAAAGCCCTCAAAAAAATTATAGTCTCGCTGCAGCGGCCTCGGGTTTGGGACGTCCGCCAGAAGCGACCACCGAACGGATCAGGGAACGATCAAAGGATTAGCAATGTCTGCTCAACGCTTTGCCTTCATGGGATTTCTGCCGCTCGTTGCCGCATTGGCTGCCGCAGGGCAGACGGCGCCACAGCCCCCCACCCAAAATCCCCCGCCACCTGGCGAAACGCAGCAGCAGAAGGCCAAGCCGGAGACTCACATCACGCCCGCGCAAGCCAAAGATCTGTTCGCTTCGGTTGGGCAGATTCTGCAGTTTGCCTCGACCGACACGGACCTTGCTATCAAGAATCCGGTCAAATCGAAGCTCACGACACGGACGGACGTGGAGAAGTATCTGGTCACCAAGCTGAACGACGACAAAGACGCCAAGCGGATGGAGCGCTCGGAGATCGTGCTGAAGAAGTTTGGGCTGATCGATGCGGATTTCCAGCTGCGCTCGTTTATGGTGAAGCTGCTGGACGAGCAGATCGCCGCCTACTACGACAGCAAGACCAAAACGGTGAACCTGCTGGACTGGATCGATCCTGAATCGCAGAAGCCGGTGCTGGCGCATGAACTCACCCATGCTCTGCAGGATCAGCGCGTGAATCTGGACAAGTGGGAGAACCAGACCAGCGACGACATCTCGCACAACTATGCCGAAGACATGAAGCATGTCGCCACGGACGAGGACGACACGGCGCGCGAAGCCGTGCTCGAAGGGCAGGCGATGGCGGTATTCGTCGATTACAGCCTTGCGCCGAAACATATCAGCCTGCGCAATGCTCCGGAGCTGATTGAAGGCCTGGTAAATAACCTGGCCGACAGCGGGGATTCTCCGGTTCTGGACCGCGCACCGCTGCTCCTGCAGGAATCGCTGCTCTTCCCGTACAAGGACGGGCTGAAGTTCGAGGCGACGGTGATGGCGGATGACAAGACACCATCCGCTGCGTTTGCCGGGGTGCTCGATCGCCCGCCGGATACGAGCTACGAGATCATGAACCCGCGCGCGTGGGAGCGGCGCGCGAAAGTCCCGCTGCTCCACATGCCGGACATTCACCCGGTGATCGGAGCTGCGTGGAATCCGTATGACATCGGCGTGATGGGCGAACTGGACGTGCGGATTCTCGCCGAGCTTTTTGGGGGAGCGCAGGCCGCTGCTGAACTGACTCCCGCGTGGGATGGCGGCCTCTACTACGCCGCGCAGAGGAAAGATGCGCCGGATAAAGATTCCACCGCCTCGGTCGCGCTGCTGTACCTTTCGCAATGGAAGTCTCCCGACGCGGCTGCCGACTTCGTGAAGATGTACGCGAACGAGCTCAGCAAGAAGTACACGCACGCGACCCGGGACACGAATGCCGAGACCAGTCAAAACGAGCAGGTGTACCAGACGAATGAAGGTCCGGCGCTGATCGTGACCAGCGGCAACGACGTATTTGTGAGCGAGACGTTCGATCTGACCACGGCGCGCAAGCTGCAGTTGTTGATGCTGGGCGCGCAGCAGGGCAGCGGCAATGCGGTGGCATTGATGCATGTGCCAGCGGCCGATCTGAGCGGCAGCATGGTGCGGTTTATGGC
>DATGJK010000081.1:0-3555 GCA_035295245.1 Acidobacteriaceae bacterium | reverse complement strand
CGATTTCATTCGCGACATCGTCCAGTCTGACATCGAAGCCGGGCGTGTCTCGGAGGTGGTTACCCGCTTCCCGCCGGAGCCGAACGGCTACCTGCATATCGGCCATGCCAAATCGATCTGCCTGAATTTCGGTATCGCCGAGGAATACCGCGGGCATTGCCACCTGCGCTTCGACGACACCAACCCGACGAAGGAAGAGCAGGAGTTCATCGACGCCATCAAACGTGACGTGCATTGGCTCGGTTTCGACTGGGGCACGAACCTCTATCACGCATCGGATTATTTCGAGCAGCTTTACGAATGGGCCGAGTATCTGATCCGGGAAGGCAAGGCCTATGTCGATGACACACCTCCCGATCAGATGCGTTCACAGCGCGGCACACTGACCGAACCCGGCCAGAACAGCCCGTTCCGCTATCGCACGGTGGACGAGAACCTCGACCTGTTCCGCCGCATGCGCGCCGGCGAGTTCCCCAATGGGGCCCGCGTCCTGCGCGCGAAGATCGACATGGCATCACCCAACATGAACCTGCGTGACCCGGTTCTGTATCGCATCCTGCACGCCGAACACCCCCGCACCGGTACTTCCTGGTGTATCTACCCGACCTACGATTACGCGCATGGCCAGTCTGACGCGATCGAGGGCATTACGCACTCGATCTGCACGCTGGAATTCGAAGATCATCGGCCGCTGTACGATTGGTTCATCGAGAACCTCCCGGTTCCCTCGTGCCCCCACCAGTACGAATTCGCGCGCCTCAACATCGCCTACACTGTGATGTCGAAGCGCATCCTGACGCGTCTGGTGAGCGAAGGTCACGTCAGTGGCTGGGACGATCCCAGAATGCCCACGCTGGCCGGAGTCCGCCGTCGTGGTATTCCCGCCGCTGCACTGCGCGACTTTGTTCGCCGGAGCAGCGTGACGAAGTCCAACAGCGTCTCCGAGTTTGCTGCATTTGAACATTCAATTCGCGAACTGCTCAACCGCATCGCGCCGCGCCGAATGGCGATATTGCGTCCGTTGAAGCTTGTCATCGAGAACTGGCCAGAGGGACGAACGGAGCAGCTTGAGGCGATCAACAACCCGGAAGACCCTGCCGCCGGGACGCGTCCCATCACCTTCAGCCGCGAGCTCTACATCGAGCGCGACGATTTCATGGAGGATCCACCTAAGAAGTTCTTTCGTCTCGCGCCGGGCCGCGAGGTGCGGCTGCGCTACGGCTACTTCGTCACCTGCCGTGAAGTCGTGAAGAATGCCGCGGGCGAAGTGATTGAACTCCGCTGCACTTACGATCCCGCCACCCGAGGCGGCAACGCGCCGCCCGACGGCCGCAAGGTGCAGGCCACCCTGCACTGGGTGGCGGCTGCGGATGCAATCGAGGCTGAAGTCCGGCTATACAATCACCTCTTCGCCCGCCCCGACCCTGGCGCAGACGGCGACATCATGGCCGACATCAACCCGGACTCGCTTGAAGTCCTGACCGAATGTCTGCTGGAACCAGCCCTGGCCACCGCGCCAATCGGCGAAGCGGTGCAGTTCGAACGCCTTGGCTATTTCTGCGCCGACCCAGACTCAACACCAGGACGCCCAGTGTTCAACCGCACCGTTGGCCTGCGCGACACCTGGGCCAAGGTCCAGGCGGGCTCCCGTTCGTAAATCGCTTTGATCCGGGCAGGGCGCGGGGAAGGGGCCCTTATCCTGCTAATCCTTTCGCGATATCCAACGCTCTCCGTATCAGATTGTCCGAAGCCTCCGGCGTCCGGAACGCGCTGTGTGCTGACAGCGTCACATTCGGCAGCGTCGTCAGCTCATGTCCGGCCGGCAGCGGCTCCTTCGTGAAGACATCCATCGCGGCGTGCCGCAGCCGCCCCGACCGTAGCGCCGCTATCATCGCCGCCTCATCGACCACCGCCCCGCGCGCCGTATTCACCAGAATGGCCCCGGGCCGCAGCTTCGCCAGCCCGCCTGCACTCAAAAACCCGCGCGTCTCGTCGGTCAGCAGCAAATGCACCGACAGCACGTGGCTCTCCGCCAACAGTGTATCCAGATCGACGAATGTCACCCCGGGCGCGGTCTTCGGCGATCGGTTCCAGGCGATCACCCGCATGCCGGAACCCGACGCGATCCGCGCCACCTCCGCCGCAATGCCGCCGAACCCGAGCAGCCCCAGGGTCTTGCCCGTCAGCTCCATGCCTTCGGTTCGAATCCACTGACCATCGCGCATCCCCCGATCCATGATCGCAAGCCCGCGCGCTGCAGCCCACATCAGGGCAATGGTATGCTCGGCAACCGCAGTATCGCCGTAGCCTTTGATGATGTGCACGGTAATGCCGTGCTCGGCGAGTTCCTCCGGGTGCATGTAGCTCCGCGCCCCCGTTCCGAGGAAAATAATGTGCTTCAACCCTGTGCAGCGCCGCATCCACTCCGTCGGCATCTGGCTGTGGTCGTCGAACACGAAATCATAACCTGCCAGCAGTGAGGGCAACGTTTCCGGCGGCACTTCAAGCTGTTCGTTCACTGTCATCGGCGGATCGTCAGGGTGCACCACACGACGAAACACATCCGCCAGATCATCCACCGCGTCGAGAAACAGGCCCTTCATTCGTACCCCCGCAGTTCGTGTACCTACTCTGCGCAAGCCCGACCAATGCGGCAAGCAAGAGGCTTCCCAGACGCGTCGGCGATCCCCTATCAACCGGCCACCAGATGCCCCGCGCCCCTCGGATTGCCGTCGAAGATCGCCGCGCCCCGCGCCGTCCCCCATCGGGCCGGCGACCGCCTGCGCCGCCGCGCCGTTCCGTTGCTCCACCGCCACCGCCCCGTGTCGACCTTCCCCGCCACCGCCGTTTCCGGCTGCTCCGCTATTCGATCATCACCCTGGTCTGGGGTCTCCTTGCGCTCGGCGCGATGCTGCTCTGGTTCGCGCACGACCTGCCGCATCCGGAGTCCGCGCTGGACGCCGTCCGCCGCCCCAGCCTCACGTTGGAAGACCGCAGCGGTCATGTCTTCGCAGCTTTTGGCGACATCGTAGGGGATCCGCTCCGTCTCTCCGACATGCCGGCATACCTTCCGTCCGCCGTGGTAGCGATCGAGGACCGGCGCTTCTGGCACCATCCCGGCGTCGACTTCATCGGTCTGGCCCGCGCCGCCTTTACCGACCTGACGTCCGGCCAGATCCGTCAGGGCGGCTCCACGATCACGCAACAGGTCGCCAAGAACCTCTTCCTGACCAACGCGCGCACATTCCGGCGTAAGGTGCAGGAACTGTTGCTGACGTTCTGGCTGGAGCATACCTTCACCAAGCGGCAAATCCTCGAGATCTATCTCGACCGCGTCTATCTCGGTTCGGGAACCTGGGGGGTCGATGCTGCCACGCGCATTTATTTCGGCGTCTCGGCTCGCCGCGTAACCCTTTGGCAGGCGGCCGTGCTCGCCGGACTGCCCCGCGCCCCGTCGCGCTTCAATCCGCGCGCCGATCCCGACGCCGCTGCGGCTCGAGCGCGTGAAGTCCTGTCGGCGATGGTCGCAACCGGCGCGATCACCTCAGCGCAGGA
>DATGJK010000080.1:0-3118 GCA_035295245.1 Acidobacteriaceae bacterium | reverse complement strand
GCCCGGCATATCTTCACCGAGCTGGGGATGAAGCGCGTGGCGCTGCTGCGGGTGAATAACCGCTATGGGCGTTTCGGTGTTATCAAGTTTCGCGATGCCGCGCGCCGCCTGGGCCATCCGGTTGTCATCGAGCAGAAATTCATGCCCGGCGATATGGATTTCCGCCGGCAACTGCGTGTGATTCGCGATTCGCGCGCCGATGCCATCGTTCTCTGGACGGATGAAGAGCCCGCCGGGAAAATCCTTGTGCAGATGCAGGAACTGGGGATGAAGCAGCGCGTTTTCGGCAGCTATCGCACCCTCGGCCCGGAAATGACGAACCTGGCGGGCCCGGCTGCGGACGGATTCGAGGCTGTCTTCCCCTACGACCCCACGCGCAACGATCCGCGATGGATCCAGTTCAGCCAGACGTATCAGGCGCGCTTTCAGGAGGGTCCCGAGCAGTTTGCGGCTCTGGCCTACGACGCGATGAATATCCTGCTCCAATCCATCTGCCGCGCAGGCCTGAATCGCGCGCGCATTCAGGATGCGCTCGGCCAGGTTTATCGCTACGACGGCGTTACCGGACCGATGACCTTCGATCCGCTCAACAAGAACGTGAGCCCCATGTATCTGGCCACGATCCGCGACGGGAGGATCACGTACCGCCCGGCGCCCATGGAGCGGCTGCAGCAGATCGCGGGCGAGCCATCTTCGACCACCGGCGCGGTTTCACCGTCAGCGCCATCACCGCCTTCTGCCAAGCCCTACGCGCGTGTCGGCGAAGACGGAGTCGGGTATAGCGGTCCGGGCAAGGATGACCCGCCAAACGGCCAGGTCAGGATTGTGCTCTTCGGTCCGAACGCCGACGCGATTCTGCGCAGCGGCGCTCTGCATGCCCCGCCCTCGTCAGCACTGCTGGCGGTAAACAGCGCTCAGAGCTGGGGCGCCGCCACGACGCAACTGGTGCGTGTCATCGAAGAGGAGCACCCCCTCGCCGTTGTTGCGCTCGATCGCGATGCGGCCCACCTCGCCGAACAGCTCTCGCTCAAAGTCTTCGTGCCGGTGCTTGCACTCTCCGACGATCGCGCGCTCACCTCGACGAATGTTCCGTGGATCTTCCGGCTTGCGGGCAGCGCCAGCCCCTCCGAGGCGCTCCGGATTCTTGAGGACGCCATGCGCGCCGGCGGCAACAATCCCGTGCGTCTGCGCGACGTGCTGGCTTCAGGGACGACGCTGGGTGGTGTGAAGTTCTCGCAAACAGGTGAGCCGGCGGAGTAGCTGACGATTACGCCGTCACCAGCCGAGCAGCGGCGGGCGCCCGGCCAGCAACCATCTCTCTGGCCTTCGAACGCTCCCCGTTCATTGTGACCAGTTGCCATGCGCTGCGGTCGCGCAGCAGCCGCGAAACCAACGCGGTATGCATCGCGTGTCCGGCGCGCTCCGCCACGACGTGGCCGAGGATGTGGTGCCCAGCCAGCGCCAGGTCGCCGATCAGGTCCAGCACTTTGTGCCGGGCAAACTCATCCTGGAAGCGCAGCGGCCCGTTCTGCACGCCCTGGCGCGTGAGCACGATGACGCTCTGCTCGGTCGCGCCCCGGATCAGGCCCATGTCCCGCAGTTTTTGCTCATCCTCGCGGAATCCGAAGGTGCGGGCCGGAGCGATCTCGCGCTCGTAAGCCCCAGTGGCCAAGTCGACGACGTACCCCTGGCGGCCGATTGGAGCAGGGAATTCGATCCGATAGGAAACCGAATAGCCCTCGCCCGGGTAAACCCCGATGAATTTGTCCCCTTCGCGCACCTCCACGCTCTTGAGGATGCGCAGGTACTCGCGGCGGCGCCGCTGCGTCTTCAGACCCACGGCGCGGAAAGCTTCGACGTAGGGAAGGGCGCTTCCATCCAGAATCGGCAACTCCAGGTTATCCAGCTCGACGACGACGTTGTCGATGCCCATCCCCAGCAAAGCGCTGAGCAGATGCTCGGTTGTGGAGATGAGGACGCCCTGGCGCATCAGGCTGGTGGCATAGCTGACTTTGGCTACGTTGCGCCCGGTGGCCTGGATCTCGAAGCCGTCCAGATCGGTGCGCCGCAGGATCACGCCCGATCCGGCGGAAGCGGGCAGCAGCCGCATGCGAACCGGCGCCCCGCTGTGCAGGCCCACCCCGGAAAACTCCACCGGGGCAGAAATGGTATGTTCCAGGTGCGCGGAATCTGCCAAAACCGAACCTCGTGCAGACATAGACTACCCCGTCATTCGCGAAGTTGCTGTGTTGTAAATCTGCCACAGTGCACCTATCCGGAGTCACGGTACCAAAAGAGGAACCTCTGATGCCAAGTGTTGCAAAATCAGTTGATTATGCTGATCGTGGTGTGCTGGAACGGATCCGGCGGATGCAATCCATAATCTTGAAAAGACTGCAACAGCTGGTCGAAATCGAGTCCCCAAGCGACAACAAGACAGCCGTCGACCGGTGCGTTGAGGCCGTGGCCGACATGGCGCAGTCCCTGGGTGGACGCGCCAAACTGCATCGCCAGCGGCAGTTCGGGGACGTACTCGAGTTGCGCTTCGCCGCATCGCGACGAGGCTCCAACCGCCCGGTGATGCTGCTCGGTCATCTTGATACCGTCTGGCCGCTGGGCACGCTGGCGAAGATGCCCTTCCGCGTCGCCAGGGGGCGCGCCTGGGGGCCGGGTACGCTGGACATGAAAGCCGGTGTCGCGATGGGCCTCACCGCGCTTGAGGTCCTGCGCGATCTGGACGCCCTGCCCCGGCCCGTCATTTTCCTCCTCAACTGCGACGAGGAGGTCGGAAGCACGGTGTCGCGTCCCATCACGGAAAAGCTGGCACGTGAGACCGAGGCCGTCTTCGTGCTCGAGCCGGCCCAGGGCCTAAAGGGCGCGTACAAGACGGCGCGCAAGGGGGTGGGCGATTACACCGTGCGCGTTCGCGGCGTCGCCTCCCATGCGGGTGTGGACTTCGAGCGGGGCCACAGCGCCATCCACGAGCTAGCCTTGCAGATCGAGAAAGTGCGCGCCTTTACCGAACTGAACCGAGGCCTGACCGTCAACGCCGGAGTGATCCGCGGCGGCACCCGCACCAATGTCGTCGCCGCCGAAGCCGAGGCCGAGATTGACGTCC
>DATGJK010000079.1:0-2339 GCA_035295245.1 Acidobacteriaceae bacterium | reverse complement strand
TTGCGTCCTTCCACCAGGTTGCCGCCGGCCTGCGCCGCAATCCAGTCCAGCGCCGCACCCAGTGCCGCAATCAGCGCCACGGCCGGCGTGTACGCGCTCTCGCCGTTCTTCGCGTTCTTGCGTTCCTTGCGCAGGTCAAAGTAGTAGCGCGGATTCTTCGAAGTCTCGGCTGCCTTCCAGGCGCGATCGCTGAGCCTCAGGTAGGCGAGCCCCGGCGGAATCATGACCGCCTTCTGCGAGCCGCCGATGATCACGTCAACGCCCCAGCCATCCACATCGAGATGCGTCGTGCCCAGGCCGGTGATGGCGTCGACAATCAGCAGCGCCTGGCTGCCGGAGCTCTTCAGCAGACGCGCGATCCCCTCGACGTCGTGCCGGATGCCCGTGGAGGACTCGGTGGCCTGCACGAAGACGGCTTTCGTCTCCGGGCGCAGCGCGGCTTTCACTTCGTTCAGCGGGAAGGTCTCGCTGTAGGGCTTGCTCAGCAGATCCACCTGGCAGCCGAACGCCTTCGCCAGCGCCTCCCAGCGCTCCCCAAATTTTCCGGCGGAGAGGACCAGCACGCGGTCGCCGGGCGACGTCAGGTTCGAGACGGCGGCTTCCATGGCGCCTGTGCCGGAGGAGGCGAGCAGCAGGACGTCGTTCTTTGTGCCGACGAAGGTCTTCAGCTGGCTCAGCACCCGCTCATACAGAGCGCGAAACTCGGGCGTGCGGTGATGGATGTCCGCAGCGGCCATGGCGAACTGCGCGGCGGGCAGCAGAGGAGTCGGGCCCGGCGTAAACAATCTGGTTTTACGAATCATGATGGCGTGTCCTCTCTATCATTTTAGCTGCCGGTGCGTCTGCCGGTTGACCTCTATAATGAAAGGTTTGGAGAGCCCCACGATGGAACTGACGAAGCAAGTCGATCACGACATGATCGCCGCCATGAAGGCGCACGACCTCGAGCGTACGTCCACGCTGCGCATGGCCAAGGCGGCGCTCAAGAATCGCGAACTGGAGAAGCGTTCGGCGCTGACCGATGCCGAGGCCCAGCAGGTGTTTGCGACGATGATCAAGCAGCGGAAGGAGTCCATCGAGCTGTTCCAGAAGGGCAACCGTCCCGAGCTGGCTGCGAAGGAAGCGCGCGAGATCCTGGTCATCGAGAACTACCTGCCGAAGAACCTGGGCGAAGAGGAACTGAAGAAGGTGGTTGACGAGGTGATCGGAGCGGGCAGCTTCGGTCCCCGCGACATGGGTCCGGCGATGAAGGCCGTGCAGGCGCAGATCACGCAAATGGGGCAGCGGGCAGACGGCAGACAGATCAGCGAGCTGGTGAAGGCGAAGCTGGCGGGATAGCGATCAGAGATGGAGCGGCCGCTCCATCCAGCAAACGTCCCAGTAGCGTCCGAACTTGTAGCCCTGTTCGGTGAAGATGCCGACCGTTTTGAAGCCGAAGCGGAGATGCAGCCGTTCCGAAGCGGGGTTAGGCGGGACAAACCCGGCGACAATGCGGTGCACATCTTCGGTCGCCAGCGTGTCGAAAAGAGCCTGGTAGAGCTGGGCTCCGATGCCGCGGCCCACAGCTTCGGGCGCGCAATAGATCGTGGTCTCGACGGTGCGGTCGTAGGCGGGCTTGACGCGAAACCGCGTGGTGCCGGCGTACCCCAGGATTGTTCCCGCCTCTTCAGCGACGATGAGGCGATGGCGTCCGCTGGCGGCAAACTGCGCAAACCACTCCGCGCGCTGGGCTACGGTTTTCGGTTCCAGATCGAACGTCGCCGGCGAGTGCACGACGTAGTGGTTGTAGATTTCCGTGAGGCGCGGGAGGTCTTCGTTACAAGCCGCACGAGTCAGCGGAACCATTTTCGGATCTCCTCGCCGAAATTCCTACTGCCGGTCCACCGTGATCTTCACAAACACGCCGTCGGGCAGTTCGCCTTCGATGAGGTGAACGACGCCGCCTTTGGTATAGCCCTTCAGAACTTTGGGCGGCTCCGTACGCTTAGCGCGAGGCGAGGCTCCGTTTTGCGCAGGGCTGCGGCCGGCTCCGCGATCCGTTCCGCGGTCCATGGCGAGGTTGGCCAGCCGGTCGGCCTTCTGATTCTTGCCGCGCAGCACGTGCTCGATGCGGAACGCCTCGAGTTGCGCGATGCGGCGCTTCGCCTCGTCGTAGAGCGGGCGCAGGTCGGGGCTGTTTACTTTGTAGCGGCCCTGGATCTGTTTCACCATCAGCTCGGAGTCCGCGACGACGCGCAGTTTGCGGTGGCCGTTCTTCAGCGCGAATTCGATGGCGGCCAGCAGGCCGGAATACTCGGCGACGTTGTTCGTGGTCTTGCCGAGGTATTCGCTCAGCTCGG
>DATGJK010000078.1:0-8165 GCA_035295245.1 Acidobacteriaceae bacterium | reverse complement strand
GAGCTATGCAGAAGGCGACGCATCCGATTTCGCGAGCCAGTTCTCGAAAGCGCAGGAGTCGCTCCAACAGTTTAGGGAGATCCGGCGCATTGACCTGCTCGGCGCAAACGCGACCCGCGCCAACCTCGGCGCGGCGCTGCGGCTGCTGAGTGGATCGGGACAAAAACTGAGCGGTTCCCAAAAGCAGTTGCTGTCAGGAGTCACGGCCATTCAGCCGGAAGACGGTCTGTTCCTGTTCTATGCCGGTCACGGCGCGGCGCTCAAAAGTCACTTCTATCTCATTCCCGAGGACTACGATCCAAGCTTCCCGTTGAGCGATTCGCGTTCTCGCAGCATCTCTGACACGGATCTGAGCGACATGCTCGAAGGCGTTTCGGCGGCGCGCAGTTTCCTCATCATAGACGCCTGTAATTCCGGACAGGCAATCGACAGTAAGACGATTGTTGGGCCGACAAATTCCACCGGCTTGGCCGAGCTCGCCTACGAAAAAGGATTGACGATCCTCGCCGCATCGAAAGACACCGAGCCTGCGCTGGAAGCCCAGCAACTCGGCGGAGGGCACGGTTTCCTGACATATGCCCTTGTGGAAGAAGGGATGAAGCGCGGTGAGGCAGCCGAGGACGGCGTGCTCGAATTGCGACCTTGGTTCACTTATGCGGTGCGGCGCGTGCCCGACCTGCAGGCCGCCCAGCTCGACCGCCGGGCGCTCGGAATTGCAGGGAAGGATGCAGCGAAAGAAACGCGCCAGCATCCGCGCATCTTCTACCGGCGCGAACCAGAGAAGGATCCGTTCATCGTAGCCAAAATCCCAGCGGCTGCCACAAGCGGAGCCAGGGCGGAGTCGCAGCCCTGAAACATTAGTCACACCTTCCTGATCGCCGGAGAGACCGCTCTACGCCGTCGACGAAGAAGAGCCCTCTCGAGGAGGAAAGCAATCGGGATGAATTCGGATAGGAAGCCTGAGACTGTTCCGCCGTCCTGTTCCGTGTAACGGCTCCAGTCGTTCGGCCAAGTGACACCATAAGTGACACCAGCGACAAAACCCGCCTTTCATCCGCTTCGTCGGGAAGGTGGTAAACTCCTGCTAGTCAGTGGCTTAACTCGCCCTGTGGGGCCTGTAGCTCAATGGTTAGAGCAGGGGACTCATAATCCCTTGGTTGGGGGTTCAAATCCCTCCGGGCCCACCATCTGCGGCGCTTCCTTCTGTGGAACGTCGAGTTTCTCGCAGGCGTTCTCCATCGGGTCTGTGTGCGATCGTCGCAGTCTAATAGTCGATGCCAGGGATATACCCGCTCGGTGAAACACTCTGGAAACGGCTGGGGTTGGCGTTGATCAATGCGCCTGCCAGGTCGTCCGAAGTTGTTGCATGGGCTCCCGTCCGGGTATCGACAACCACTGTCTGGTCCCGGAGCATGTTGGACATACCAGCGGTTAGGCGGTTCGAACTGTCGACGTACTGCCCAACCGTATTCACAAACTGATTTGTCTGCGCGATACTCTGCTGGATCTGGGCATTCGCCATGGCGTTCACCTGTCTCGAATTGCGGCTATAGTTGGGGAAAATTGCCGCGATGGTGCCCGCCTCCTGACCCATCACCTGCGGAGGGCCATACATCATAAACAAGGTGATCTGCCACGCGCCCATCACCTGCGGCGGTGCGCTGATCATTTGCGCTACCAGATACTGTTTGCCCTGGCCGTCATGGACATCCATGTCGCCGTAGAGAAACTCGTCTTTGCCTCCCTGCAGCGGAATCTCCTGCACCTTTGAAATATCGATATCCGGCGCCTGCTTGCGAGCTTTCTGCGACAACTGCGTCAGGGCTGCCCTGAATGCGCTGGCCGGATCGGTACCCCAGGGAATCGCCACAAAATTTCCCGGCGCCGCTCCGCGGCTGGTGCCGGTAACCGGAATCGTCCAGCCGAAGCGCAGCTTTTCGCCGTTAGGCCCCGCGGCAGAGACGTCTCCCATACGCGCCTGCTGGATCTGCCATCCGGCGGGTAGCCCGATCACGCCGGTTCCATCCGGAAAGACAGCACGCTGCAGTGGCTGCGGCGGCGCTGCGGATCCAGCACTGGCGGGATTTGCGGAAGTACCCGACCCGCCAGCCGCCGTTTGCGCCCCCGATGAATTCGCGGGCGCTTTCCCCAGTTCCTGTTTGAGACGCGCAAACATGGCGTTCACGGTCGACGGAAACCGGTCGGCGTAATCCATCAGTACTGCGCCGCCGGCGGTTCCGGTTTTCGGCGCATAGACAATCGCCAGGCCTTCCATCGGTTTGCCGTCCTGGTTCTTCCCCGTCACCGTAAAAAAGCCAGCGAGAATTTCGCCGGTCATGTTCTTGTCCAGTTTGCCAAGCTGTGGGCGGTCTCCGCATAACGCAGTTACGCGCTGCATTACCTTTCCCATCGCAATTTCCGGCGTGGGTTGCCCGGCCAGAGCACCCAGATAGATGTTGCCGGCATTGGGAACGGCAATGGTTCTGATACCGGCCGGCACTCCGCCGGCTTGCGCTGCGCCGCCGTTCTGTTCCTGCGCCTGAGACGCGCTCATGCTGCAGCAAAGCGCGGCCATCAGGACCGCGCTGATCATGTGGTTCTGAACCCGTCGTGTCATTGCTGACCTCTTACTTGATCGCTGTAACCCCAGGTTTAAAAAACGCGCGACTGCAGCGTTTCTCTGTCGATCTGGATTTTGCAAAGCAAAGATGGCCCGCCGCGGTGTTCGGGTTCCAGATGCGCGGCCCTGGTACTGTGCCCGGCGCGATGCTCCGCGGAGGAGGGACTCGGGGGAGCCTGCAAACAAAATTCTGGAGGGGGTGCGACGATTGTACGTCCTAAAATCGAGCGACTGCTCATGAATATTCAACGAACTCTCGATTGGCAGGAGCCAATCACTCATCCGGGAAGGGGCGCTGTTGCCGTGCGCGTCGAAAGCCGACCGAAGCGGTCGCAGTGCCATCTTCGACGGGACCTTGATCGCAGCGGAACTGGAGTTGAGCATTGCCTCCGAAAACCAGATCCGCGCATCATCAGCTGGTCCCTGGCCCCGGAGGCTCTTCGTCAGGTATCGGCGCGGAGGGCTCCTCGTGAGAAGCCGGGGGTGTATGGGAATTTGTTTCCGCGGCGACCGGCAAATCGGAAGCGGTGCTTTGCGCTGCGTTTTCGGGTGAATTCGTTGGCTCAGATGCCGGCGGCGAGGGGATGCCGGTGGGCTGATTCACGGGAAGGATCTGCACCAGCTGCGGTTCTGCGGGAGCGGGGTGGGCCATGGCGGCTTCGTGCTGACGGCGCGCGGAGGCGTCGAGGTCGACGGGAATGCCTGCCGGGACGATCTCCGGGAAGCCGTATCTATATTTAAGGTCGCTGGTGACGCGCACGATGGCGATCAGCAGCGCAACGCCGACGAGGAGTCCGAAGATGCTGGCTTCCGGGCCCTGCAATCCGCCGGTGATCCACGAAGGGCCGACGGGGTTGGTGACGAAGACGGGCGAGTAGTTCATGCCGCCGGCGATGGTCAGGCCAAAGAGCATGCTCATCGCCGCCGCCCAGGCGAAATGGAGTCCCCAGCTCACCCACAGAGCGCGCGTGCGCAGAGCGCCGAGGCTAAGCACCCATCCAAAGAGAAACGAAAACAGGACGGCGGCCGTTGTGGTGGGCGTCGCGTGCGTTCGCCAAACGGCGAAGATAACGGCCATGAAGAAGGTGGCCATGAAGGGACCCATGGCGTCGACGAGGCGCTGAAAGGCGTATCCGCGGAAGCCGACCTCGACGGCGAGGGTTCCGGCGAGCAGCGCGATCAGATCCAGAACGAGCACCCAGTACTGGTGGACGTTGGTAAACACGGTGATCACGAGGCCGCCGATGATGGCTGTGGGCAGAATGCAGACGACGACAGCCGACCATCCCACGGCGGCGCCGAGTGCCCACTCGCGCTTCCAGCCGGGGCGCGCGTCGAGTCCAATGGATTTGCGGGGCGGGACTCCGCGTTGGGTCAGCAGGCTCATCAGCGAGTAGCCGAGCACGAGCAGGAAGAGCAGAAAGATGCGGTAGAGCGGCTCGAGGTAATCGCCGAAGCTGAGGCCGCTGGCTGCGCGGTAGGCCACGAGATCAGAGAAGAGGAACCAGGCGGCGGCCAGCAGGAACCAGCCCAGCGCGCGCAGGCGCTCAAGAAAGCTCACGCGCTCGCTCCCCAGACCCGAGCGAGCAGGCTCGCCGGGGGCCCCGTGAAAAGAATGCGCCGGAAGTGAAATTCATCAGGAGTTCGATGCCTGCTCTCGTTCAGACGGTGTAGAACTGGGCGATGTTGCGGAACTTCTCGTAGCGGCGGCGGAGCCGTTCTTCGGCGGGCATGGCCTGCAGTTCAGCAAGGTGCTGACGGAGCTTTTCGGCGAGCAGATCGGCGGCCTGGGGCACATCGTTGTGCGCGCCTCCTTCGGGCTCGCGGACGATGTCATCGGCGCATCCGAAAGCGCGCACATCCTCGGCGGTGGGGCGCAGGGCGACGGCGGCATCGACGCGTTTCGACGCATCGCGCCACATGATAGCCGCGCAGCCCTCGGGCGGGATGACGGAGTAGATGGCGTTCTCGAAGATGAGGACGCGGTCAGCGACGGCGAGTCCCAGAGCGCCGCCGGAGCCGCCTTCGCCGGTGATGACGGCAATGGTGGGCACGCGCAGGCGCGACATCTCGCGCAGATTGCGGGCGATGGCTTCGGCCTGGCCGCGCTCCTCGGCGCCGACTCCGGGGTAGGCGGCGGGCACGTCGATGAGGATAATGACGGGCCGGCCGAATTTCTCGGCCATTTTCATCGCACGCAGCGCCTTGCGATAGCCCTCAGGATTGGGCATGCCGAAGCGGCGATGAATTTTGTCTTTTGTGGAGCGGCCCTTAATATTCGCGACGAGCATGATTTCCTGGCCATCGAAGCGGGCCATGCCGCAGCCAATCGCCGGATCGTCGCCAAAGGAGCGGTCGCCGTGAATTTCGCTGAAATCGGTAAAGATTCGTGCGACGAAGTCCATGGGGTACGGGCGCTCAGGGTGCCGCGCCAGTTCGGTTTTTGCCCACGCCAGGGGGACGGGTTGCGGCGGCGTCTGCGCAATGCTCTCGGGCTGATCGCTCATAAGCAGGGAGAACGCTTCGGTATCGATTGTATGGGCCGGGGATGAAGGGGGCAAATGCCAGGGCTACGACTGCCGGCGCGAGTTGGGGATGGAAAGCAGGACCGCAATGTACTGACGGACCTTGTTGAGCAGAGGAGCCGGAACTCTGGAATGGAATTCAGAGCGGCGTCCGGCCCAGTCCACACTCTTCAGCTGATCAACAAGAATGGCGCCCTCCACGTCATCGACTGTTACCGGCAAGGCAAAGGGATAGGGTTTGCGCTTGCTGGTGAGCGGACAAACCACCGCGAGTCCGCTGGCCCGGTTATATCGCATGTCGGTCAGCACGAGAGCAGGACGGCGCTTTGCCTGCTCGCGGCCAACCTGCGGGTCGAAGTCGAGGAAAACGATATCGCCTGCCTCAGGAACGTGGGAACTTACCACTCTACAGACTCCTTGCCGACTTCAGGTCCGAGAGCTATCTCCTCATAGCGGTTTTCCAGCGTGATTTGAGAGACCAACTGGGACAGCGTTGGAACTTTGTCTGCCTTTTCCAGCTGGACGGCGCCGACAGCTGAGACCTGTATTTCAATAGAATCGCCTTCAGCTAAATTCGCCTCGTCGGCAATATGCCTCGGAATCCTCACGGCGAGACTATTTCCCCACTTTTGCATTTGCACCCGCATCGCACCGCTCCCGTGCCACACTGTAGATACATTGTATCATTCTTGATGGCGAGAGCGATCGATGGCCCGTGCTGCCCAGCGAAGTGCTGCGTTACACCTTCCGCCGGCTCCGGGTTCCGGCTCGATGGCGTGCGCTGTGGCGCGCGTGGCGATGATAGGACGCGGTTTCCAGCGCGGCGGCGCGGCGTCTGCGGTGATGGGCGGGCCGGAGCACGGCGGCGACTTGCCGCTCCGCAACGGCAGGGCTGTCGTCGTACTGCGGATCGAGCATGGCAATGACCGACACGGCCCGGACGCGGTAGAGACGCGCCCACTGGCTCTGCTCCAGAGACTGCTGCACGGCGCGCCAGTCAGCATCGGTCGCGGACACTCCGCTCTGATTCACCAGAGCGAGGAAGTTGGTGAACTCTCCGAGGTTGACGCCCATCTGGTAGACGAGCTGGCTCATGGCCATTTGCTGGGAGGCGGTGAGGCCGTCGAAATTCCGGCAGTAGGCCTGGGCGTTCACGATGGCCTGGATGGCAGCGATCCGCAGCAGTGCGGTCGCGTCCCGGTCGGTGATCTGCGGCTCGAGGTCGTCAATTCTCCTGCGGAAGCGCTTCATCTTCCAGTCGGCGAGGCGCGCGTCGTAGTCGGTGAGGATCTGCTGCAGGCGCGCCGGATCCAGTCCGGCTGCGGCCCAAAGCTGCGCGGAAGAAGGCTCGACGAACGGATGCGGGTTCAGCGGATCGGTCTGGGGATGCTCGCGCTCCGGCAGATCGAGGCTGAAACCGGCGCCGATGAGCGGGCGTCCGGTCTTTGGATCGGGATAAGCGGCGAGCACCCAGCCTTCATGCCGGCGGTCGCGCAGCACCTCCATCAGATCGGCGAGTTGGAACTTGACGTCCGACGGGCGGAAGGCGAGCAGCGGCTGCACGCTGGAATCGGCAGGCGCGGTGTCCGTGGTCGTCGCGGGCAGGTCGGGCCAGAGCGGAACGGGAATCGCCGGAATTGCCGGGGCGGGTTGGGCCGGGGCTGTTTGTCCGGTCGGGGCCAGAGCCAATCCAAAAAGCAAAGCAGTGGTCAGGAGCATTCTTTCTTCACCGGCTCGCGGGCCGGCATCTTTCCGGGAGAGTATCTGGCTCCACAATGAACCAAAATCTCGGGTCGGGAAATCCCTAAGACGTCACCGGGTAGCAAAAAGGTAATCTTCGGCGCATGGCACGAAGGTGTCATACCGGAGCCAAAACGCTCCCGCGTATACTCTTCCAAACCTCGGACAGCCGCAGTCAGGATCCTGTACGCCCCAGCCAAATTCCGGCTGTACCTGGAGGGGCAGCGTGAATCATCTCCATCTTGTCATCCCGGTGTTCGACGACTGGCCATCACTCCAGATGCTGCTGACGGAGATCGACCGCCTGGCGGACGAGACGGGGCTGCGCATGGCCGTTACGGTAGTCAACGACGGCTCCAACACGCCGGCCGATCCGTGGATTCCAGAACTGGCCGCGCTGCGCCACATTGAGAAGCTGGAGCTGCTGCACCTGTTCACCAACATGGGACACCAGCGGGCGATCGCCATCGGTCTTTGCGCCGCGGTGGAAGAGGACGATGCCGAGGCGATCATGATTCTGGATGCGGATGGCGAAGACTCGCCGGCCGCGATTCCGAAATTCCTCGAGGCGGCGCGCAACAGCCGGGATTTTTGCGTGGTGGCGCGACGCGGCAAGCGCATTGAGAGCCTGACTTTCAAGGCTTCATACCGTCTCTACAAGCTGTTGTTTCGCATCCTGACCGGCAAGCAGATCAACTTTGGCAACTTCTGCCTGCTCTCGCGGAATTATGCGCGGCGCCTGGTGCGTGTGGCGGAGTTGTGGAATAACCTGCCCGCCGCGGTTCTGCGCTCGAAGCTGCCGATTCACTCGATCGAGGTCGATCGCACCCAGCGGTATGCCGGGAAGTCGAAGATGAACCTGACCTCGCTGGTGGTGCACGGGCTGAGCGGCATTTCGGTGTATGCGGAGACGATCTTTGTTCGCCTGCTCATCAGCGTCCTGGGGCTGTTTGGGCTGAGCGCGGTGACGATCCTGACGGTTGCGGTCCTGAGATTCTTCTTCCCTCTGCATGCCACGCCTGGATGGGCGACCACGGTTTCGTTTGGCGTGATCATTATCCTGGTGCAGGCGCTGAGCCTGACGCTGTCGTTCATCCTGATGCTGCTCAACAGCCGCGTTCAGCGGTCCATCATTCCTTTTGCCGAATACGCCGCATTCATCGACTGCCGCCAGAACCTGCTCGGGGCCCAGGACGACGATCGTCCGATATCGGCCTCGGCGAATGCGGTTGCTGTCGCGGTGGAGGCTCTGCTGCGCCGGTAAGCCCTTCGCGCGGCGC
>DATGJK010000077.1:0-12635 GCA_035295245.1 Acidobacteriaceae bacterium | reverse complement strand
CGGAACTGGTGTGGACCGATCCGGCGGACAGCTCCGATGGAGCGATCCGCAAGGCGCGGGAACTGGCGCGGGATGCGCAGTACTTCTATGCCGACCAGTACAGCAACGAGAACAACTGGCGCGCGCACTACAGGAGCACGGGGCCGGAGATCCTGGAGCAGACCGAAGGCCGGGTGACGCATTTCATCGCCGGCCTGGGCACGAGCGGCACCTTTACCGGGACAGCGCGCCGTCTGAAGGAATTCAATCCCGAGATTACGTGCATTGCCATGCAGCCGGACTCGCCCTTCCACGGTCTGGAAGGCATGAAGCATTACGCCACGTCCATCGTGCCCTCGATTTACGATCCGTCGCTGACGGACCGCACCATTGAAGTCGAGACAGAAGCCGCCTACGACATGGCCAAGCGGCTGGGGCGGACGGAAGGACTGCTGGTAGGAATTTCGGCTGCGGCGGCGGTGGTCGCCTGCCTGCGCGTGGCCGAGGAAGAAGCTGCCGCGGGGCGCGAAGCGATGATCGTGACGGTGCTGCCGGATTCCGCGGACAAGTATCTGAGCGACCGCTTCTGGGAGGAGCGCTGATGCTGCGACTGAGCCAGCAGCTCTATGACGCGATCCGCCAGCATGGCGAGGAGACGTATCCGCATGAGTGCTGCGGCGTGCTGCTGGGGCGGTTTGCTTCGGAAGACGGCCGAGCGGTCAACGACGTGGAGGATGCGATCCGGGCGGGCAATACGCGCACCGATTCGGCGCACAACCGCTACAACATCGCGCCCCAGGAGCTGGTGAAGATTCAGCGCGTGGGGCGGGAGCGCGGTCTGGAGATCGTGGGCTTCTACCATTCCCACCCGGATCATCCGGCGCAATGGTCGAAGACGGATTTTGCCGAGGCGCACTGGCTGGGATGCAGCTACGTAATCACGGCGGTAGAGAAGGGCGCTGCGCGGCAGACGAACAGCTTTCTGCTGACCGGAACGACGGAGGACGACAAGGCTTTTCAGGATCAGAAGATCGAAGTGACGGGGCAACTGGATCCCGGATTCGAGCCGGAGCCCCTGCCGTCCGCCTCAGAACGGAAGAGCGCATGAGCTATCAGCCGATCAATCTGAAGCAGAAGCTGGGCCTCTTCCGTGAGCAGTGGCAGCCGAAGGTGATTGCCGAGATGAACGACTACCAGTTCAAGGTGGTGCGGCTCCAGGGCGACTTTGTCTGGCACGATCACAAGGAGACCGACGAGACGTTTCTGGTCGTGGACGGGCGGCTGCGCATTGATTTTCGCGATGGCGCGGTGCAGCTTGGTCCCGGAGAAATGTTTGTCGTGCCCCGAGGCGTCGAGCATAAGCCGTACGCCGAAAATGAAGTTCAGCTGATGCTGATTGAGCCGCGCGGCGTGCGCAACACCGGCGATGCCGGGGGCGAGCGTACCGCGGCCAACGATGTATGGATTTAGGCTAAAGACAGGAACCGCATGAAGATTGAGATTCCAACCCCACTGCGCACCTATACGAATAACGAGGCGACCGTCTCGGTGGAAGCGAAGACGGTGGCCGAAGCTGTCTCCGCGCTGACAACGCAGTATCCGGCGTTTCAGAAGCACCTGTATACGCCCGATGGCCGGCTGCGCTCGTTTGTGAACCTGTATCTGAACGATGAAGATGTCCGCTATCTTCCGGAGCGCGAGGAGACGCAGGTCAAGGGGACAGACACGCTGTCGATCATCCCCTCGATCGCCGGCGGGTGCTGGCCGCACGGGCGGACGCGCTTCGCGCAAAAACGTAAATGATTGAAGCCTGGGCTGCAGCTTTCGCCCGAAGACCCCATTTTAGGAAATCACTATGGCTACGACGATTGAACCGATCACGCTACCCGAGTTAACGAACGACGAAGTCGCGCGCTATTCGCGCCACCTGATCCTGCCCGAGGTGGGCATGGAGGGCCAGCAGCGGCTGAAAGCTGCGAAGGTGCTGTGCATCGGCGCGGGCGGGCTGGGATCGCCGCTGGCCTTCTATCTGGCGGCAGCCGGCATCGGCACGCTGGGGCTGGTGGACTTCGACGTGGTCGATTCCAGCAACCTGCAGCGGCAGATCATTCACAGTACAAAGGACGTGGGCCGGCCGAAGATCGACTCGGCGAGCGAGAAGCTGCAGGCGCTGAATCCCTTCATGAAGATCGTGAAGCACGAGACGATGCTCACCAGCGCCAATGCTCTGGAGATCATCCGCCAGTACGACGTGGTGGCCGACGGCACCGACAATTTCCCGACGCGTTATCTGGTAAACGACGCCTGCGTGCTGACCGGCAAGCCGAACGCCTACGGATCCATTTTCCGCTTCGAGGGGCAGGCGAGCGTCTTCGCCACCAAAGAGGGCCCGTGCTATCGCTGCCTCTATCCGGAGCCGCCGCCGCCGGGCCTGGTGCCATCGTGCGCGGAGGGTGGCGTGCTCGGCATCCTGCCGGGGCTGGTGGGCGTCATCCAGGCAACGGAGACCATTAAGCTGATCCTCGGCAAGGGTGATCCGCTGATCGGGCGATTGCTGCTGGTGAATGCTCTGGATATGCGCTTCCGCGAGCTGAAGCTCAGGAAGAATCCGGAGTGCCCGGTGTGCGGAAAGAATCCGACGGTCACGAAGCTGATCGACTATGAGCAGTTCTGCGGCATCAAGCCGGAACCGAAGACACCCGCCAATGTGGTGAACGGGATCCCGCAAATGCCGGTGAAGGAACTGAAGCGCCGCCGCGATTCGGGCGAAGACGTTTTCGTGCTCGACGTGCGCGAGCCTTTCGAGTATCAGATCGCGCAGATCGGCGGAAAGCTGATTCCGCTGGGCGAGTTGCCGCAGCGTGTCGGCGAGCTCAACCCGGAGCAGGAGATCGTCGTGCAGTGCAAGTCGGGAGGACGCAGCCAGAAGGCCGCGGAATTCCTGGCGAGGAACGGCTTCAAGAAGCTGCACAACCTGGCGGGTGGCATCACGGCGTGGTCGAATGAGATTGACTCGTCGGTGCGGAAATACTGAAAAAACCTGCAGCAAATGTAATCCGCAGAGGGCCTGGATTCTTCCGGGCCCTTTCTGTTTGTGCCCCAACGCTCGGCTGTCGGGTACCATGGCATAGAACACCTATGCAGGACACGATTCTTGTCACCGGCGGGGCCGGTTTTATTGGGTCGAACTTCGTACTGGCCTGGCTGGAGAGCGCCGGCACGCCCGTTGTGAATCTCGATCTCCTTACTTACGCGGGCAATCCGGCGAACCTGGATTCGCTGAAGCGAGATGCGCGCCATCTTCTCGTGCAGGGCGATATTGCCGATGGTGAATTGGTGGCGGCTTTGCTCCAGGAGCATCGGCCGCGCGCCATGGTGCATTTTGCCGCCGAGAGCCACGTGGACCGCTCCATCGTGGCACCCGACGCGTTCATCCGCACCAACGTGCAGGGCACGTTTACCCTGCTGGAGCAGGTGAAGAAGTACTGGTTATCGCTGAGCGAGGGCCACAGGCGGGCGTTCCGGTTCTTGCACGTCTCGACCGACGAGGTCTACGGCACTCTGGGTCCGAACGATCCAGCCTTCTCCGAGACCACTCCTTACGCGCCGAACAGTCCGTATGCAGCCTCGAAAGCCGGCTCGGATCACCTGGTGCGCGCCTATCACCACACCTTCGGCCTGCCCGTGCTGACCACGAATTGCTCCAATAACTACGGACCGTTTCAGTTTCCCGAGAAGCTGATCCCGCTGATGATCCTGAACGCGCTCGAAGGCAAGCCGCTGCCCGTCTACGGGGATGGCGGCAACGTGCGTGACTGGCTGTACGTTGAGGATCACTGCGCGGCGATCCGCACGGTGCTGGAGAAGGGCCGCCCCGGAGAAACGTATAACATCGGCGGCAACAGCGAGCGGAAGAACCTGGATGTGGTGACGACAATCTGCGATCTGGTGGACGAGATACGGCCGGACGAGGGCCTTGGCTCGCGCCGCAAGCTGATCACCTTTGTGAAGGATCGCCCGGGGCACGACCGGCGCTACGCCATCGACGCCTCGAAGATTGCGCGCGAGCTGGGCTGGTCACCGTCCGAGAAATTTGAGTCCGGGTTACGCCGAACCGTGCGCTGGTACCTGGACCATCTGGACTGGGTGAACAACGTGCGCACCGGCGCTTATCTGCACTGGATCGAGCAGAACTACGCGGAGCGCCTGGCATGAAGGGGATCATTCTGGCGGGCGGCTCCGGCACGCGGCTGCATCCCGTAACGCGCGTCATCTCGAAACAGCTGCTGCCGGTCTACGACAAGCCGATGATCTACTACCCGCTCAGCACGCTGATGCTGGCGGGGCTGCGCGACATCCTGATCATCTCCACGCCCGGAGACACTCCGCGATTTGCGGAGCTTCTGGGGGACGGTCATGTATGGGGGCTGAACATCAGCTATGCCGTGCAGCCGAGTCCGGACGGCCTGGCGCAGGCCTTCCTGATCGGGCGCGATTTCATTGCCGGCGATGCGAGCGCGCTGGTCCTGGGCGACAACATCTTCTACGGACAGTCGTTCTCGAAGCAGTTGCAGACCGCGGCTGCCCTGACCAGCGGCGCCACGGTGTTTGCCTATCCGGTGCACGATCCGGAGCGTTACGGCGTGGTGGAGTTCGATCAGGCGGGCAGGGCGATCAGCCTCGAAGAGAAGCCGGCCAGGCCGCGCTCGCGCTATGCGGTGACGGGGCTCTACTTCTACGACCATCGGGTCGTTGACCTGGCAGGATCGCTGAAGCCCTCTGCCCGCGGGGAACTGGAGATTACAGATCTGAACCGGTTGTATCTCGATGCGGGCCAGCTCAACGTGGAGATCATGAGCCGGGGCATGGCCTGGCTGGACACGGGCACGCATGACTCACTCTTCGAGGCCGGCCTCTTCATCCAGACGGTGGAGCGGCGGCAGGGGCTGAAGATCGCCTGCCCCGAGGAAATTGCGTGGCGGCTGGGCTACATCACGGCCGAACAAGTGGAGGCGCTCGCGCGGCCCATTCAGAAGAGCGGGTATGGGCAGTATCTGCTGGACATTCTGCGCGAGCCTTATCTGGCTGCTCACTATTCGTAACCATGAAGATTACAGAAACTGCCATCCCCGGAGTTTTGGTTCTCACTCCGACCATTTTTCGCGACAGCCGCGGAGCTTTTCTCGAGACCTGGAACCAGAAGCGCATGATGGAGGCCGGTCTGCCCGGCGACTGGGTCCAGGACAACTTCTCCATTTCGCGGAAGAACGTGCTGCGCGGCATTCACTATCAGGTGATCCAGCCGCAGGGCAAGCTCGTGCGCGTTGCCTATGGGGCGGCGCTCGATGTGGCTGTCGATCTGCGGCGCAGCTCGCCGACGTTTGGGCGTCATGTGGCCGTCGAACTGACCGCGGAGCGCGGCGAGATGTTTTGGATCCCGCAGGGCTTTGGCCATGCCTTTCTCGCGCTCACCGACGAGGTCGGCTTTGCCTACAAGGTGACGGACTACTACTCGGCCGCGGGCGAGCGGACGATTCTGTGGAGCGATCCGGAACTGGCGATTCCGTGGCCGATTCGCGCGGAGGACGTAATCATTTCCGACAAAGATGCGCAGGGGATGCCCTTCCGCAAGGCTGAGGTCTTTGCATGAGCGACAGCCCGCGGGTGCTGATCCTCGGCGCGACCGGGCAGCTCGGGATGGAGCTGCAGCGCATCTTCGCGGGGACAAATCCGCTGGTCGCGCTGGGCCGCGATGGCCTGGACCTTGGGGTTCCCGCGCAGATTCGCGAAGTGCTGGAACGGGTGCGGCCGGATGTGATCCTGAACGCGGCAGCCTATACCGCGGTGGACCGCGCAGAGTCGGAGCGGGAGCTGGCGTTTGCGATCAACGGGCGTGCGCCGCGGCTGCTGGCTGAAGAAGCGGCGCGGACGAATGCGCTGCTGGTGCACTACTCCACCGATTACGTGTTCAGCAACAGAAAGGTCGAGCCGTGGACGGAAGAGGATGCTACGGGTCCGTTGAATGTTTACGGAGCCAGCAAGCTCGCGGGAGAAGAGGCGATCCGGGAGGTGGGCGGGCGGTATGTGATCTTCCGCACGAGCTGGGTTTACGGGCCGCAGGGGAAGAATTTCCTGTTCACCATGCTGCGTCTGGCGCGGGAGCGTCATGAGCTCAGCATCGTCAACGATCAGGTCGGCGCGCCGACAACCTCGATCGAACTGGCGCGGGCCACGCGGAGCATTGTCGATGGGCTGCTGGCCGGCACGTACGGAGAGGCCTCGCAATGGGCCGGGCTTTATCACATGACCTGCGCCGGATTCACGACGTGGTGCGGGTTCGCGCAGGCCATCTTCCAGAAGGCCGGAGCGCTGCTGGAGGGGCACAAACCACGGGTCGTGCCGATCCCGTCGCGGGACTACCCAACGCCGGCCAGACGTCCGCACAATTCGGTGCTGTCGAATGCGCGGCTGAAGGAGCGCTTCGGAGTCGAGCTGGCCTCATGGGAGGCGGCGCTCGACGAAGTGGTCGCTGCAATCGAACGCAAGCGGCTGGCTACTCGCTGCGATTGAGATTGATGGTCAGGCCGATGCCGCGCCCCAGCGGCGTCTGCACCGTCGAGACATCGAACAGACTGCCGTGCTCACGCGAGCGGTGATGCAGCACGTATCCGCCGACCAGCCAGCCCAGCGTGCTGCCGACCAGCACGTCAGAAGGGAAATGCTGGCGCGCGAGCACGCGAGAGACGGTCACGGTGCCGGCGGCTCCGTACACCAGCGCCTTGGTTGCAATGCCGTTGTACTGGCCGCCGACGACGTGCGCGAAGGCCCAGACGTTCATCGCGTGTTCGGAGGGCATGGAGGGGCTGTTCGGCCAGCCTTTCACGCCATGGGGCCAGAGGTCGCCACGCGCGTTATCGAGGGTGGGATTCTCGCGGTCGAAGGCGTACTTCATCGCCTCGTCGAGAATGCCGGCGTCAGCCATGGCTTCGGCGGAGAGGACGGCGGTTTCGGTCATGTAGGAATCCCTGCGGAAATCCCCGGCGACATAGCCTGCGCCGGCGGCGGCAAAGGGCGCGTAGAGTCCCAGCCCGTCGGAGAGCTTGTTGAACTGGTCTTCGCGATGGGGATGCACGCCGAGATCGCGAATAGCCCGCGTGTCGTAGTGCACGGCGAGACCGGTGGCCACGCCGAAGGGCAGAATCCAGAGCAGGTTCGAAGCGGGAGCATGCAGCGGGCTCATGACGATGCCCTTTTCGTCCTGGGCGACATGCTTCACGCAGATCGGCAGGCTGCTGAGGCGGCAGTCCGGCTCTTCGTGCGGGGCGGGAGCGTTGACCTGGGCGAGCAGGGGCGCGGCGCATATCGCCACGGCGGCGAAGACGGCGAGTCGCTTCGAAATACGGCGCAAAATGTCTCCTGGTGAGAGGGCTCTGCGGCGATTGTATCGCGCCGGCAGCGTCCCTCCGGCTCGATAGAATAGGGACATGCTGCAGCTCTCCGGCGCCGGCAAGCGATTCGGCGCGCGCCTCCTTTTTGAAAATGCAGACTGGCTCATTACCCCGACGGAGCGGACCGCTCTGGTCGGCGCGAACGGGGCCGGCAAGTCCACGCTGATGAAAATTCTGGGCGGGATGGAGACGCTGGATTACGGCAGCATGCAGCGCATGCGCGGCATGAGCATCGGTTATCTGCCCCAGGACGGGCTGACGCTTTCCGGCCGCACCGTTTTCGAAGAATGCCTCAGCGTCTTCGACGAGTTGCGCGCGATGGAGCGCGAATTCGAAGCGCTTTCCGGCTCGCTGGCCGAGCTGGATCCGGCGAGCGCCGAATATGCAACCGTCGCGGATCGCTATTCGCATATCGAGTCGCGGCTGCGGCATCACGATGTGTACGCCCTTGACGCAGAGGTGGGCACGGTTCTGACCGGCCTCGGCTTTTCAAAGGAAGACTGGACGCGGCGGACCGAGGAGTTTTCCGGCGGCTGGCAGATGCGCATTGCGCTGGCGAAGCTGCTGCTGCAGGAGCCGGATCTGCTGCTGCTGGACGAGCCGACGAATCACCTCGATCTGGAGACGCGCAATTGGCTGGAAACGTATCTCGGCACCTGGCCCAACGGCTACATCCTGATCTCGCACGACCGCTACTTCCTCGACGTGACGGTGAACAAGATTGTCGAGATCTGGAACAAGGGTCTGCATTTCTATCACGGGAATTACGAGAAATACCTGACGCAGAAAGCGGAGCGGCGCGCGCAGCTGGAGTCGGCCTATCGCAACCAGCGCGAGCACATTGAGCATCTGGAGGCGTTCATCAACCGCTTCCGCTATCAGGCGACCAAGGCGAAGCAGGTGCAGAGCCGCATCAAGGAACTGGAGAAGATCGAGCGCATCGAGATTCCGCTGGAAGAACCGACGCCGCATTTCACCTTTCCGCAGCCGCCGCCCTCGGGACGCACCGTGGTCGAGGTCTCCGGGCTCTCGATGCAGTACGGCGAGAAGCGCGTGCTGGAAAACGTGAACTTCACCATCGACCGCGGTGACCGCATCGCGCTGGTCGGCGTCAACGGCGCGGGCAAGTCGACGCTGATCCGCCTGCTCTCCGGGCTGGAGTCGCCGACCGCAGGCACGCTGAAGCTGGGGCACAATGTGCTGGCCGAATACTTCGCGCAGGATCAGTACAAGGTGCTCGACCCCGAGGCGCGGATGCTCGACGACATCGGCCGTGCCGCCCCGAAGGTTGCGGAGAAGGACCTGCGCAGTCTGCTGGGTTGTTTTCTGTTTTCCGGCGACGACGTTTTCAAGCGGCTCGGCGTGCTCTCCGGCGGCGAACGCAATCGCTACGCTTTGGCGCGCATTCTGGTGAGCCCGGCAAACTTCCTGCTGCTCGACGAACCGACCAACCACCTGGACCTGCGAGCGAAGGATGTGCTGCTGGAGGCGATCGGCAAATTCAACGGCACCGTGATCTTCGTCTCGCACGACCGCTATTTCATCGACGGGCTGGCGGAGAAAGTGTTCGAGGTAGCGAAGAGCGAGGACCCGGCGCGCGGATCGCAGGTGCACGTCTTCCCCGGGAATTACGAGGATTACCTGTGGCGCAAGGAGGGCGGAGCGGCGGCGCTGGCGGAGCAGACGGCGGCAGCCGCCGCCCAGCATCATGTTCCCGCGCCCGCTGCTGTTCCCGTGTCCGCACCGCCACCGGTCGCGGCCAGGCGCCTGAATCCCATCAAGCTGCGTCAAATCCAGGAGCGTCTGACGCAGGTTGAAGAGGAGATCCCGCGCATCGAGCAGTCGCTCGCGGAAACCGAACAGGCGCTGGGCGTTTACGTCAGCGCCGAGGAGACGCAGCGGCTCTCCGCGGAACTAGAGGCGCTGCGCCAGCGGCACACGCGCCTCAATGCGGAATGGGAAGAGCTGTCGCTGCAGCTGGAAGGGCAGGAGATTCCCAGCTAGCTTCGCGCGCCGGCCTTCATCGACTCGATTATGGCGGCGGCGCTTTCCGGTGGCGTGCGGAAGCCAATCGCGAAGCGATTCCAGGAATTGATGGTGCTGATCGCCAGCGTCAGGTCCACCAGTTCGCGCTCGCTGAACTGGCTGCGCGCCTCGTTGTAGACCTCGTCGGGCGCGTGGGTGTGCGCAATGTCCGTGAGCGCCTCGGTCCACGCCAGCGCGGCGCGTTCGCGTTCTGAATACCAGGGAGCTTCGCGCCAGGCGTTCAGGCCATGCATCTGGTCGTCGCTCAGGCCGGCTTCCTTCGCCTCGCGCCAGTGCATGGCGATGCAGAAGGCGCACCCGTTCATCTGCGAGGCGCGCAGGTCGACGAGGTGCAGCAGTTGCGGTTCCAGCGTGGTTTTCGAATGCAGGTAGCGGCCTGCTTCGTAGAGGGGCCGCAGCGCCTCAGGAGAAGCCGAGGCGTACTTCAGTCGCTGGGTCATGCAGAACCTCCGGTTGTGTTCTACCCGTTCGATGAGCCTCTGCCCAGGCTGGATTCTGCGCAGATTACTCGCTCTTGGTGGAAGACGCAGGCGTACTCGGAGCTGGTTTGCTCTTGTTCTCAGTGGAAGCGGCGGGCTTGTCGCTCGAACTGCTCTCGGACTTAGCGCCGTCTTTCGCGCCGTCCGCGGAGGCCTTCATCGAGCCGCCCTTTTTGGCGTAGTCGCTGACGTACCACCCGGAGCCTTTGAACTGAATGGCCGGTGCGGAGAGCAGGCGCTCCACCTCGCCGTGACACTGGGGGCACTCCTTGACTTCGGGAGCGCTGAAGCTCTGGATCTTCTCAAACTGATGACCGCATTTTTTGCAGCGGTATTCGTAAAGCGGCACAAACGTGTCCTTCAGGGATCAGAAATTGCAGGGGTAGCTTCGCTTCGGCGGAAGCGGCCCTGCCTCTATTCTACCGATGCCCCGCCATCGAAGGCCGGCACGGGCTCAATTGCCCGGCAGGACCACCTGGCGAATGCCCGTGATGGCCGGCACCGAGCGCAGTTCCTTCAGGGCAGCCTCGGTGGCCGTTCCGTCGATCTGCAGGACGGCGAGTGCTGTGGCCGCGCCTTTGTCATCCGCACGGCCGAGCGCGAAGTTGGCGATGTTGATCTTGTGCTCGCCAAGGATGGTGCCGATCCGGCCGATGACGCCGGGCACGTCCTTGTTGCGAATCGCGAGCAGCGTGCCCTGCAGCGGCGCCTCGATGTCGATGCCGTCGAGGTGCAGCAGCCGCGGCGAGTCTCCATGCAGAACCGCTCCGCTGGCGCTGATGCCGGTGTCGCTGGTGTGAAGCGAAAGCTGGAGCACGGTTCCTGCGCCCCCCAGAGGCGCTTCTTTCTTCTCTTCATGCAGACGGATGCCGCGATCCTGCGCGACGGAAGCGGCGTTGATGCGGTTCACCTGCTCGAGATGACCGAGAACGCCGGCAATGGCGCTGTTGCGGATCAGCTCTGTCTTCAGATCGGCGAGGCGGCCGTAGTAGCCGATGGCGATGCTGTCGATGCTGCCTTTGGGGAATTGGCCGATGAATGTGCCGAGGCGCTCGGCGAGCTTCATGTAGGGAGCGAGTTCCTGGTATTCCTCGTGGGTAAGCGAGGGCAGGTTGACGGCATTCTGCACGACGCCGGATTTCAGATACTCGCGCACCTGCAGCGCGATCTGCACGCCGACGGCTTCCTGGGCTTCCGCGGTCGAACCGGCGATGTGCGGCGTCAGGATGACGTTTTCGAGCGGCGAAAAAACCGAGTCCTTCGGTGGCTCTTCAGAGAAGACGTCGAGCGCCGCACCGGCGACGTGGCCGCTCTGCAGGGCTTCGGCCAGATCCTTCTCGATGACCAGCTCGCCGCGCGCGCAGTTAATGATGCGCACGCCCTTCTTCATCAGGCTGAGGGTTTCCTTATTAATGATGCCCTCGGTCTGCGGCGTCAGGCCCACGTGAAGCGTGAGGAACTCGGAGAGGGAAAACAGCTCTTCGGCCGAGACGAGGCGGATGCCGTTCTCGCGCGCGATCGAGGCGGAGACAAAGGGGTCGTGGCCGAGCAACTCCATGCCGAAGCTGCGGGCCCGGCGGGCGACTTCGATGCCGATGCGGCCGAGTCCCAGGATGCCGAGCTTTTTGCCGCGCAGCTCGCCGCCCTGCAGGGATTTCTTCTCCCACTTGCCGGCATGCATGGTGTCGTTGGCGCGCGGAATCTGGCGAGCGAGCGCGATCATCAGTCCAATGGCGAGCTCGGCCACGGCGATGGCGTTGGCTCCGGGTGTGTTCATCACGACGATGCCACGGCGCGTGGCTGCATCCGCGTCGATATTATCCACGCCCACCCCGGCGCGTCCGACGACGCGCAGCTTCGGAGCGGCGGACATCAGTGCGTCGTCGACCTGCACCGCGGAGCGGACCACCAGCGCATCGGCATCGGCCAGGCTCTCGGGCAGGTTTTTCACTTTGTCGTGGGTCAGCACGTCCCAGCCCGGCTCCGCCTGAAAGACAGCCAGAGTGGCCGGAGACACTTTTTCAGCGAGAACGACTTTCATTGCTCCCTTTCCATGCTTTGCGACACGCCGGGACTGGGCGGAAAGTTCTCCTGTGCCCCGTGTCCTGCGCTCTGTGCCCTGTCTGCTGTTATGCCTTCACCAACTCCGGCTCCAGCGCCTTTTCTGTCGCCGGCTTTGCGCTGCGGTCCGCGAAGACCTGCTGCGCGGCGGCCAGTGCCTTGCCGAACGCGAATCCAGGCAGTTTCAGCTTCGCGGCCGCGACCTGCTCCAGCGCGCCAATGATGGCGATGGTGTCCATATAGTCGAACAGGCCAATGTGGGCGATGCGGAAGATTTTGCCCTTCATGTCGCCCTGGCCGTTCGTCACGATGGCGGCGAACCGGCTCTTCAGCTCCTTCACTATGACGCCGGAGTCCACGCCAGCCGGAGCGACAACGGCGGTGGCAGCAGCCGAATAGTTGCCGGGTCCGAAGAGCTGCAGCCCAAGCGCCTGGACGGCGGCGCGCGTCATGGCGGCGCAGGTTTCCGCGTTGTCGATGAGGGCGTCGCGTCCCGCGGCGAGATCGCCTCCGCCCTGGGCGGCGATGTAGTCGAGAGCCGCCCCCAGAGCCGCGATCAGCGCGACGGCCGGCGTGTAGCTCGACTCGCCCTTTTGCGCGTTCTTGCGTTCCTTGCGCAGGT
>DATGJK010000076.1:0-16006 GCA_035295245.1 Acidobacteriaceae bacterium | reverse complement strand
TGTAGATCAGGACGACTTCGCCGACCCGCTGCTTCAGTGCGGCGCGGATTTCGTCGCTGAGATCGAGTCCTCGGTCGATGCGACGCGTGATGCGGGCGCAGGCGGCGATGGCCGCTTCGCGCTGCTGGCGCGGCAGGGCCGAGAGCAGCGTGCCGGCGCGGCCTGCGGCGCTGTTCGGAGTTCGCGCCATCAGAGCGGTGAGGTACGTGGGCCAGTAGCCGAACTTCTGGTACAGACCAACATGTTTCGTGCTGTGTGGGAAGGTGAAGAGTCCGGCGCGGCGCACGCCCCAGCGGTCGAAGGTCTTCTCCGTGGCATGCAGCAGCTGCGTGGCGACGCCTTTGTCCCAGTACTCGGGGAGAATCGTCAGCGGGCCAAAGAATCCGAACGAGCCCCAGCGCGTGGCGAAGTTCGTGCCGATCAGGCGGCCATCGATGCGGGCGGCGTGCCCGCGGACATTCGGCGAGGCAAAGCGCGGTGCGATAAAGCTGCGACCGCCCAGAAAAGCCATCGGGTCAGGCATTCCGAGGAAGGTACCGAAGGCGAGACGCATGATGCGGTCAGCCTCTTCAACTTCGTTGCGCTGCAGAGGACCGATGCGGACGGGGAGCGGACTGGTCATGTGAGACATCCGGGATGAGTTGGGATGGGGGACAGTGTAGCGGATGTGCAGCGGTGCGGGAAATACGGTCAGCCTGGCCGTGAGATTTTTGAAGCGCGGGCTTGCGCGGGGCAGGGGGGAGTCGGCATGATGGTCCACCTGATGTGAGAGGAGGGCGGTCACCATGCCGAAATTTGTGATTGAACGGGACCTTCCCGGGGCGGGCGATCTGACGACGGAGCAGTTGCAGGCCATCTCGCAGAAATCCTGCGGGATTCTGGAGAAGATGGGGCCGCAAATTCAGTGGGTGCAGAGCTTCGTGACCGACAATAAGGTGTACTGCATCTACATCGCCCCGGATGAGGCGGCGATCCGGCACCATGCGCAGATGGGTGGGTTCCCGGCCAGCCGGGTGTCGCAGGTGCGGACGATGATCGACCCGACGACGGCAGAGCAGACCGCCTGACGTTTTCGTGGGTTGACCGCAACTTCCTGCCCTGAGCTGCAGTCTGTACGAGGGAGAATCCTGGGTGGAGGAGTGTCGATGCCGATTACGCGGCGCGCGTTCATGAAGGGTGGAGCTTTGGCAGTGGTAGGGACGGCGACGGTGCCGACCTTCCTGACGCGGAGCGTATTGGCGCAAGCGACCACGGCACAGGCGCAGGGAAAGAAGCTGGTTGTGATCTTCCAGCGTGGCGCGGCCGATGGGCTGAACGTGGTGGTGCCGTACCGGGAGCCGTCCTACTATCAATACCGCCCGACCATCGGTATTCCACAGAACCAGGTCATCGATCTGGATGGATTCTTCGGTTTCCACCCAGCGATGGCGCCGCTGAAGCCGCTCTGGGACCAGGGTCATCTGGCGGTGGTGCATGCTTCAGGGTCGCCGGATCCGACACGCTCGCATTTCGACGCCCAGGACTTCATGGAATCGGGCACACCGGGCATGAAGGCCACCATGGACGGTTGGCTGAACCGGGCCTTGCAGGCCGAAGACCTTGCGTGGCCGAGCCGGCAGCATACGCCCTTCCGAGCCGTAGCGCTGGGGCAACAGATTCCGCGAACGCTGGACGGGCGCATCCAGGCCGTGGTGCTGGATAATATCCGCGACTTTGGTGTGCAGAGCAGCCCGGCGGCGGCCAGCTTTGCCGCGATGTACGACCAAAGCACCGACTCGATCCTGCACGGCACCGGGCGGGAAACTTTCGAGGCGGTGAAGATGCTGCAAGTCGCCGATCCGGCGAAGTACGTGCCGGCGACGGGCGTGGAGTACCCCGCAGGGCCGTTCGGCAACAGTCTCAAGCAGATCGCACAGCTCCTGAAAGCGAATCTGGGTGTCGAGGCGGCATTCGCGGATATCGGCGGATGGGACACGCACCAGAACCAGGGAGCCGCGGAAGGACAACTCGCTGGACGGCTGCGGGAGTTCAGCCAGGGGCTCAACGCTTTCTGGGCCGATATGGGGGATGACGCCGAGAACATCGTGCTGGTGACCATGTCGGAATTTGGGCGCACTTGTCGTCAAAATGGGACGGCGGGCACCGACCACGGCCATGCCAACGTGATGTTCGTGCTCGGAGGCCCGGTCCGAGGCGGCCGCGTCTACGGACGGTGGCCGGGACTCGCGCAGGAGCAGCTCTACGAAGGCCGAGATCTGGCGATCACCACAGACTTCCGCCAGGTGCTGGGCGAAGCGGCTTTCCGGACGCTCGGGTCGCAAAATTTAGAGCTGGTCTTCCCCGGTTCACGGTTGCACACCAATAACTTCCTCAATCTTCTTCATGTGTGACACGAGGAAATTTGTGCGGAACTGCCTTATTTGCAATGACATGAGCATTTAATTGCTTTTGATTGTTGGTAATAGTGCACAATACTGCATTGTTACATGAAGGCATCAAGAAGGTTAACTCTGTCCATCCTGCGGCAAATTTGTGAACTGCGTTGCACACTGCGGTTCGCGGGCGCAATGAGGAATTTGTCCTCCAACCGGAGCCCAAAATACGAACCTGTCGGGATGCGGGCCGCTTAACGCATTGATCTTGCAGAGGCGTGACGGCGGCAATCCGATGAGATTGATCATGGCAACGCGATTGCACTTACTCCCAGCGAGACGATCTTCGAAGTTGTTCTGATCTCAGCGAAGTCGTCAGATTTAAGCCATGGAGCGCCGCTTTCGCACAGCCCGTCCCCAGTAATTCCTCAGCCACCCGCAGCAAACCTCCGCAGTTGTAGTTCCCACCGAAGAAGCACAACCCACCCCGAAGCGAAAGCGGCACCAGGGTTCGGGCTCGATCCTGGGCTGTTCAATGACCATCTGAATCCGTTTTGCGCGAGTTCGACGGAACCATCTGGGCGCTGACCCACGGGAGCAGGTGATCGGCGATGCGCTCAGTCAAATGATCTACGTGGTCGCCCTGGAACACCTCCAGCGTGTGCGAGATGCCGGCCTGCGACAGGCGCTGGGAAAGCTCCTGGGCGCCGATCACGATGTGCGTGAAGTTTTCCTGAGCGCCGTACTCGATGACGATGGCGCGGAGCTGCGCGATGTTAGGGAGCAGCGGAACCACCATGTTCGCCGGCATGTTCGAGGCGATGCGGCGAAAGGCCTCCGGATCGGTGCGAAGCTGGCCGTTGACGAGGCGGAAGGGCGGATCGCCATAGAGAGGGTTGCCTGGATCGGGCGCGAGCGCGGCGTCCATAGCGGCATCGGCCGCGACGAAGAATTGTCCCTTATAGCGAGCCGCCGGTACGTCTTCCGGGGCACGCAGCGTGGGAATCACTTTCCAGGCGGAGTTGCTGGGTCCGCCGTCGGCGACGAGGTCTGTACAGCAGGGGCTCATTGCGTAAACGGAGCCGAAGACGTCGGGGTGGCGGAAGGCGAGGGTGAGGGCACCGTAGCCGCCCATCGAATGTCCGGCGATAATGCGGTGCGCCGGATCGGCGAGGGTGCGGTAGTGGGCGTCGACGTACTGGACCACGTCACGGGTGACGTAGTCGTCCCAGTTGCCGGTGGCAGAGGAGTTTGCGTAGAAGGCGCCAAGGTATTTGTTGAGGCCGTTGGGCAGGACAACGATGAAGGGCTGCGCGGCGCCGGCGGCGATCTGGCGGTCGAGGGCGGAGCGGACGAACTCGGCAGCATCGTGGCGCGGCGTTGGATCGGAATAGCCGTGCAGGAAGTAGAGCACGGGGAAGCGCCGCTGCGCGTCCTGAGCATAGGCCGCGGGGAGCACGATGGAGACGGGCTGGTCGGCGGGATCGCCGAGACGGTTGTGTTCGAGCCCGGGGGAATGCACCTTGACGTCGGTCACGGTGGATTGCGCGGCGGCGTAGCCCACGACCAGCGCAGCGATGACGAGCAGGAACACGCGGCGAAGCGCGCACGAAACATGCTTTGCAGGCATGGGGCATTGTAATCTTCCGAATCGCATCCACGATTCAGCCGAAACAGCGACGGTGATTGGGAGAACGGAGGAATCCGCTTGCAACTGCAATCGATTCCAGGATAGAGTCCCGCGTTAATCGATCAATGAGGTGTCTTCTGCCAGTTCGTGGAGCTCGAACGTTCCGAATTGGGGCGGAGGCGATGTCTGGCCCTGCACCAAAAGCTGCCCAAACGAAGCTCTAAAAAACTCCCCTCCGGCGAAAGCCCATTGGTTTCGGCCTGATGATCGGCACGGTTGAGGCCGTGTCCCCAACAGTTTTTCCGAGATTCCGAAGAGGAGACTACCATGCGAGTTTTCCGCAGATCAGCTCGATGTTTGCTGCTGGCGGCCTGCGCCGCTGCTATCCCCGTGATTTTTTCCGCATCGTCTGTTGCAGCCACCCTTTGCGTCAACCCCGCTGGGTCCAGTGGGTGTTTCAAGACGATTCAGAGCGCGGTCAATCACGCCGCCGCGGGCGATGTCATCAGCGTCGGACCAGGCACCTACAAAGAAGGTGTCGTCATCGGTATCCCGCTCTCCCTGCTCGGCGCGGGCGCGGACCAGTCGACGATTGATGCAACGGGTCAGCCCAATGGCGTTCTCGTCGATGGCTACCATCATCCTGGTCTTCAGGACGTTATCGTCGCCGGTTTCACCGTCAAGAACGCCCTGTTCGAAGGTATCCTGGCGGTTAGCGCCACGAACGTGGTGATCGCCAACAACACCGTCAGCAACAACGACGCCAGTCCGGGACTCAACTTCACAGGCCTGCCTACCGGTTGTCCCGGACAGCCTGCCTACGAGACCGATGAGACCGGCGATTGCGGAGGCGCAATTCACCTCATCGGGGTCTCCTGGAGCGCGGTTTCAGGCAATTTGATTACCGACAATGCGGATGGTCTGCTGATCAGCGACGAAACCGCGACGAGTCAGGGGAATCAGGTGAATCAAAACAAATTCCTCAACAACCCGCTGGAGTGCGGGATTGTGCTCGCCTCCCATCCTCCGGTCGGGTCCTCGGCCCCCTACTTCGCACCGCATCACGGTGTCATCGGCAATACAGTCACCAACAATGACTCTGAGGGCAATGGAGTAGCGATTGGGGGCGCTGGTGTGGGGCTCTTCTCGGATGGCAATGGTCCCGGACGGGTTTCGGAGAACGTCATCAGCCATAACAGGCTCATCGGCAATGGCCTCGGTGGTGTGACCCTCCACACGCATGTTGGTCCCGCCTTCGGAGCGCCGGCCGACAACATGAACAACAACACCATCACAGGAAATTACATCGCCGGCAACCTCGCCGACAGCTTCGACACCGCGACCCCCGGCCGGGTCGGCATCAACATCAACAGCGGCGGTGGTGGATCTCCCGTTACGGGCACCATTATTCAGACGAATGTCATTACCGATGAGGATGTCGACATCGCGGTCAATACTCCCGGCACGGTGGAGATCCACACGAACGACCTGCTGGGCGGCAAGATTGGCGTCGCCAACATCTGCGCCTTCGATAAAGCCAGCGGCTTCGCGCCGACCGCTGTCTGCACAGGAGCCATCCACGCCGCTCAGAACTACTGGGGTTGCAGCGGCGGACCCAATGGCGGCGCGGGGTGCAGTTCTGTTCCCGCTGCCTTTGCGACCGATGTTATCGACAGCCCCTGGCTTTCGCATTCGGTGGCCAACGGTCACGACAACTACTAATCGCAGATGAACTGCTGACGGCGTGCTTTTGCCATTCCGAATGATTCGGTCCCTCGGCAAACGGCAAAAGCGCGCCGCTTTCCTTGAAGCTGCGGCGGAATTGCATCCCATCTCCTGCAGGGGTGAAGGGGGAGTATGGACGTTGTTTTGTACGGCGCCAGCGGGATGATCGGCAGCCGCGTTCTGAAAGAGCTGACGGCCCGTGGTCACAGGGTGCTGGCGGTCATGCGGGATCCGTCGCGAGTCGCGGGCAGCCCGGGCGTGATGGTCAGGGCGGGCGACATCAACGATGCCGCCGACGTGGCCAGGAATCTGGAGGGTGCGGATGCGGTGATCAGCGCGTTCAATCCGGGGCCGGGCAATGAGGACAAGCTGATCCCGGCGACGGAAGCCCTGCTGGAGGGTGCGCGGCAAGCGGCGGTGCCGAGGGTGCTCATCGTCGGCGGCGCAGCGAGTTTGTTCGTCGCCCCGGGGAAGACGCTGCTGGAGTCCGGACATCTGCCCGCTGAATGGGTGGCGATTGCGACCGCGCACGCGAATCTCCTCGAACGGCTGCGAACGGCCGCGGGCGATCTGGCGTGGACGTGCCTGAGCCCGGCGGCGTTCATTCAGCCCGGCGAGCGGACGGGGAAGTTTCGGCTGGGCAAAGACGAGCTGATCACCGATGCGCAGGGGCAGAGCCGGATTTCCGCAGAGGACTATGCGATGGCGCTGGTGAATGAGCTGGAAGATCCGAAGCATATCCGGCAGCGCTTCACCGTTGGGTACTGAACCGGATCAGCGGCCGTAGGGGAATTGCTGGACCCAGTGGAATCCGCGGCTGACGAGCAGGAATTGCTGCCTGTCGTGCAGCGCCAATTCTGCATGGATGTTGTGGCCACCCATGCTGCCGTCGAGGGCGAGGCGATCGGGGCTGGAGCGCTGCCACGTGAATGTGGATTTGGTTGCTGCGCCGGGGGTCGTGAGGGTGAGGGTCTTCGCGTCCATGGAATCGGTATAGAAGACGGTGCTGTCGTCCAAATGCTGGACCATGGCCCGGTTCAGCACGTCGAAGACGATCCGCCTCCAGCGGGTCGAATCGGTCAGCAGCGGCGGTTTAATTTGGCCATCGACTGCGAACTGCTGCACGTCCCAAATGCCATAGAGGACGGGACGCGGCACGCCTCCGCCAAACTGCTTCCACGCTGCGCGACCACCGTAGACCTGATTTCCCAACAGCCACAGCACGAAGACAATCTGCGCCGCGGCCGCAAGATGGTTGGCGGCCGCAGAGCGGAAGAGAGGTCGGCGAACGGGCATGTCGACGGGCCGGCGCAGAAAAAAGAAGTTCAGAATGCGGCGGGAATCCGGAACCAGCAGCAAGAGCGCAAGGAGAATGAGGTGGAAGGAAAGGATCTTCACGGGTACGTCATAGGTCATGTTGAGCATGAAGACCTGGAGCATGTCGGCGAGGCAGACCAGCGCGCCGAGCGTGCGCGTGGCGGGAATGAGCAGCAGAAGGCCGCCGAGTAATTCTGCTGAACCGGCAAAGATCTCGTAAGCGGGCGAAGCGCCGATGGAGTTCCACAGAATGCCCATGGGCGATTGATTGCCGATGGGCTCGATCAGTTGGAAAAGGCGCGGGAAAGGCATCTGCAGGGGGATAATTTTCGCGAATCCATAGACCAGCATCTGCCCGGCAAGACAATAGAGGAAGAAGAACCAGCACCATTTCTGCAGCGCGTGATAAGCGGCGCGGCGGCGATCGAGCGCCGACCAGAGCAGGGTTCCCAGGACGGCCAACACCAGCAGACAAAAGAGAAGAACCCAGTCACAGGGACGATCGCCACTTCCCGTCTCCTGAAAAAATCCCGGCGCGGAGGAGGCGAGGTGGAAGATGTGCGCGGCGGTCCATCCAATGATCGGCCGGAGCGGCGGCAGCGATGACGGATCGGGCAGTTCCACTTTTGGAATGGCGATCAGCGAGGTGATGATCTGCGTGGAGAGGCAGAAGAGAGCAAAGTAGAGGACGCAGAAGCGAAAGACAACGCGCTTGCCGAGACTCCAACGCGCGGCGGTGGAGTCGATAGAGACGATGTCGGCGAGAACCTGCGAACTCATGACCAACCTCGACCGATGGGAGTGGATACGGGCCGGCTCTGCAACTATGCCCGAGCGCGGCGGCCCCGCGCAATTGAGGAGCGTGCCGCATGAATCCTGAGATCTGACGCGACCTTTTGCTGGGCCGCACATCGAATGCGAGCAGTGGAGGAAGCATGCCGAAGGTTTTTCGCTTTTATGAACAGGGTGGGCCGGAGAAGCTGAAGCTGGAAAACGAGCCGTCGCGTGAACCCGGCGAAGGCGAAGTGAAGCTGCGCGTCGAGGCGACGGGACTGAATCGCGCCGAGGCGCTCTATATGCGCGGGTTCTATCTCGAGCAGGCTAAGCTGCCGTCGCGCATCGGCTACGAAGCGGCGGGCGTGGTGGAGGCGGTTGGCCCAGGCGCGGACACGAAGTGGATCGGCAAGAGGGTCGCGACGATTCCCGGATATTCGCAAAACCAATATGGAGTCCTGGGCGAAGAGGCGATCGTGCCGGTGTCGTCGCTGGGCGAGTATCCGGCCAAACTGTCGGCGGTGGAAGGAGCGGCGATCTGGATGCAATACATGACGGCTTGGGGAGCGCTGGTGCACTACGGGCATGTGGACGCAGGCGATGCGGTCGTCATTCCAGCGGCTTCAAGCAGCGTGGGGCTGGCGGCGATTCAGATTGTGAAGGACGCCGGCGGGGTGGCGATTGCGGCGACGCGCACGAGCAAAAAGAAGGACGATCTGCTCGATCTGGGCGCAGATGCGGTGATTGCGACCGAGGAGGAGGATTTGCCGGCGCGCGTGAAGGAGATCACCGGAGGAAAGGGCGCGCGGGTCATCTTCGATCCGGTCGCGGGCCCAGCCATCGAGAAAATGGCGGAGGCCGCGGCGCCAGGAGGGATCATCTTCGAATACGGTGGACTGTCGATGCAGCCGACGCCGTTCCCGCTGTTTCCGGCGCTGCGCAAAGGGCTGACGCTGCGCGGGTACACGCTGCATGAAATCCGCGCAGACTCGGCGGTGCTGCGCGAGGCGCAGGCGTACATCTATGAGCGGCTGGAGAACGGGCGATTTGTGCCGAAGATCGCAAAGACCTTTCCGCTGGCGCAGGCGGTCGAGGCGTATCAGTATCTTGAGTCGAACGAGCAGGTGGGCAAGGTGGTGATCACCGTTTGAGAGAGCCGCCGATTGGTGCTGACATCAGGTGCTGATGTCAGCGCAGAACCCCTTCCGACTTCAGCTTGTTCTCGATGTGGTTCACGCGGAAGGTCGCTTCGGTCAAATCGAGGTGCTCAGACTGACGGACCAGGACGATGGCATCCACTTTGCGTCCCTGCTGCAGAAGGCCCCGGATCGAGTCGTTGAGGGCAGCGGTACGGGCGGCGTCGGAATTGAGCGGAATGGATGCGGATGCTGTCGAGAATCCCGATGTCATTGCGCTGGTGGCGCTCGGCTTGACGAATTGCTGAATGGCATCGCGCAGGTCTTCATAGTGCTTCACACTTCCGCCGCTGTACGCATCGGACATGGGAATGATGCCCTGAGAGGCTGTCGCGATGGCGAGGCGGTAGGTGGTAACCGACTCGCTGGACATCGATTCGATATTGATGCTCCTGACGTCGGAGAAGGGAATCGTCCCGCTTCTCACGCGGAACCAGCGCAGGCGGTTCCATTCGATGGTCTGGGTAGCCGCATTGAACTTGAAGGTAGAGCGGCGAGCCCAGACAGCGGCCACGAGCAAAAGCACACCTGCGGGCGTAAATGCTCGGCGGTCAGCGTGAGCCACGGCAATGTAGAGGGGCATGAGCGCGGCGAGAGCGAAGATGGCGCTGAGCCACATACTGCTGTCGCGGACAACGAGTTCGGCTGGGCTTTGGCGAACGATTTTCATGATGCAGTCCCTGGGGTTTCCCAATGCCCGGAACGGGCGGAGTTGAAGATGGCCTCGATGACGGCCATGTTGGCGATGCCTTCCTCGAGAGGGACGGGCACGGACGTGCCGTCGAGGATGGCTTTTGAGAAGGCGTCTCCCTGCAGCGTGTACTGGTCGACGACCGGGAAGGTTTCGGTGCTGATACCGGAGAAGGTCAGGTCGCCGGTGGAGTCGATGAAGATGCGCGTCGGGCGATCAGGCGGGGCGTTGAAGGGAATTTCGATCTCGATTCGGCCTTTCGTGCCGAGAAACTGAACGCGCTGATACGGGATCATTTGCGTGCTGCAGGAGAAGATCGCGTGTCCACCCGGGAAGTCAAGCAGGGCGGACGTGAGGCGATCGGTGCCGAGCTGCGGGTCGCGGTCAATTTGGGCGACGACGCGGTTGGGCTCCCGTCCGAAGCCGGACCGCGCAGCCTGAATGCAGTAGCAGCCGATGTCGTAGAGAGCTCCGCCGCCGCACTCGAGCTGATTGCGGATGTTGGCGGGATCGACATTGTAGTAGCTGAAGGCAGCGATCACTGCGCGCAGAGTGCCAATGCGGCCCTCGTCGATCAGTTGGCGCGCGCGGAGCCATTGTGGGTGGCTGCGAATCATGAACGCCTCGCCGATGACCACGCCGGTGCGGTCGCGCACGGGGAGCAGGGACTGGGCTTCGGCCAGCGTCATGCTCAGGGGTTTTTCGCAGAGGACATGTTTACCGGCTTCGGCGGCCTGGATGGTGAGCGGAACGTGAAGCTGGTTGGGGAGCGGATTGTAGATGACGTCGATCTTCGGGTCTGCGAGAAGCTCCTCATAGGAGCCGTAAGCGGTGGGAATCTGAAGGGCGGCGGCGGCCTGGCGCGCGCGCTCGATGTCGCGCGAGGCGATGGCGGCAATGGTGCAGTATTGACCCTGCTGCATCGCGGGAATCACTTTTTTCAGTCCGATGTTGGCAGTGGAGAGCACGCCCCAGCGCAGCTTTTCCCTCATGGCCGAACATGATAGCGCGGCGGCTGCAGGGCGGTCTGTCCGGAAAGAAAGTGCGGGAGCCCCGATTATGCTTTCGTCGTAAAGAGGAGACCGGGATTGTCGCGGACGATAACGCCGTCGCCGTGGCCGCCGCGATCGACAAGCAGCTGGCGCAGTGCGGCGTTGTGGAGGACGTTGTTCGTGACGACGCAATTCTCCAGGCCTCCGTAGACAATGCCATAACCGGGGCTCCAGAGACCTTTGTTGCCGTCGTCGCGTCCGCTTTCGAGGACGTTGCCGATACAGGTGACGCCGCTGCATCCGTCCAGCAGGATCTGTGCGGAGTCCTGGGAATCAGGGGCGGCGAATTTGCCACTTCGCTTCACGAAATTGCCGGTGATGCTGATCTGTGTGCACGGACCTTTGTTCCAGGATTCGCTGTGCGGCTTCGTGCGCAGCGCGAGGCCGACCGTGCCGGCGCGGTCGAAGAAATTCCCGGTGATCTGATAACCATCGCCGCCCACGATGACCATGTTCTCTTCGCGGTTCCACTCAACGCGGTTGGCGGTAAACGTGACGGAGGCGTTTTCGTTGCGGGCGGCGAATCCGGCGCGGCCGTTGCCGGAGAGCCAGTTGTCGAGGATAAAGCCGTCCCATCCGCGCAGGCTGAGGCCGTCTCCGCCATTGGCCATCGATTCGCAGTTACGAACGCTGAAGCACCAGGCGTGGGAGAGGCTGATGCCGTCGCCGCTGAAGTGGGCGATCTGGCAACGTTCGATGCGAAAGCTGTCCTCGTGCGGTCCGTAAGCGGTGCGTTGTGTGAAGATGCCGTGGACGTTCTGGCCGAGATGACGGCCGTCGAGTGCGAGGCCGTCGATGGTCGCGCCACGCGCTTCGGTGAGGTTGAGCAGGCCGGGTACATCGCCGGAGCCGAGACGCAGCGTCGAGCCGCCGGGGCCGGAGTAGTTCCACGCGGGAATGCCAACGAGCGCGACCCCGGCGCGGAGGTGCAGTTCGCGGGTGAGATAAACGCCGGGAGGGATAAACACCGCGCCGCTTCGTTCCGCAGCCGCATCGATCGCACGCTGCAGCGCGGTGGTATCGTCGGTTGCTCCGTCGCCGGCCGCGCCAAACTGGCGAGCGTCGATGAAATCTTTGTGCGTGGTCTGCTGGGCGTTCGCGGAGATGCTGCAGAAGAGGGATGCGCCGCCGGCGAGAGCTGTCCGTGCGAGATCACGGCGGCTGAAAGAACCGATGGAAGACATGCCTATCAATTTATTTGCCGGAGCCGCCGCCGACAAAGTGGACGATCTCGAATTTGTCACCATCGCTCAGGGGAGTAGCTGACCAGGCGTGACGAGAGACGATTGCTCCGTTGTGTTCAACAGCGATGCGGTCGGCCTTGAGCGCGAGAGCGGTGAGGAGATCCTGCACGGTGGAACCCGGGGAGAGAGCAGGGAACTCGCGCGGCTGGCCGTTAATCAGCAGGTTCATGCCCTGAATGTAGCACTCGCGCTGGCGAGAGCCCGTCGGGGGTTCCGTGGGACTCAATCGCATGGGGACGAAAGATCAGATCAGACGGCGAAGGATTTCCCACAGGATGAAGCCGAGCGCAGCGGCGCCCGCCTGAAGAGCGATGCCATAGGCAAGGCCCCGAAATGCGCCGACGCTGTTTTCGCCAATTGAAACCTCTTTATTCGCGGCAGGGGGCTCGTCGGATTCAAAGGCGTCGATCGCAAGCCGATTCAGAAAGGGCGAGTCGCAGGGGAGGTGCATAGGGAGTCCTCTCTTGCGAAGGTATCGGCCAGCTTCGGCATTGACTTCAGAGGACGCATGCGGACGACCGGGGTTGTCGCGGAACGGGACAGCAGAGTGCCGGTATTCCTGCAATGAAACGTCGCCGGGCCAGCAAGGGTTCGGACGCGTTGCAGAACGGGAGCCGGGTCGCTCCGGTGGAACCTGTTGCTTTCCCAATGGAGATGTGACATGCTCCTGTGGGTAACCCAATAAGGGCGTCACGCTGAGTTGAAATGAAACCAAAGAAGGATGTACAGCAGGGGACGCTGGCGCTGATGGTGCTAAAGACCCTCGACGTGTTGGGCCCCCTGCACGGCTATGGAATCGCGCGCCGCATCGAGCAGATCAGCGGCGATCTCCTGTCGGTGAACCAGGGGACGTTGTATCCGGTTCTGCTGAGGCTGGAGCAGGAGGGGGCGGTCGAGTCGGATTGGGGACCTTCAGAGAACAATCGGCGCGCGCGCTTTTATCGGTTAACACGCACCGGGCACAAGCTCCTCGAGGCCGAAAAGCGCGACTGGGAACAGACGGCGGCCATCATCGCACGATTCTTTGAGGTGAAGGCGGAGGATTTGGCATGAGCAGGCGGCTCGCTGCGCGGATCCGGAATTTCGTGACGAACCGTCGCGGCGACACGCGGCTGCGCGAAGAGATGGAAGCGCATCTCGCCATGCAAACGGAAGAGAACCTCCGCGCAGGAATGTCGCCCGAGGGGGCGCGCCGGCAGGCGAGGCTCCAGTTGGGAAGCACGGAATCCATCCGGGAGCAGTACCACGCCGAGGAAGGACTGCCGTTTGTTGAACGCCTGGTGCAGGACACACGATTCGCGTGGCGCATCCTGCGCAAATCGCCTGCCTTCACTCTGCTTGCAGTGTTCACGCTGGCCGTGGGCATCGGCGCCAACACCGCAATCTTCAGTTTGATCGACGCGCTGTTTCTGAAACCGCTGCCGCTTCCTCATGCCGAGCAACTCGTCCGCATTTACGCCCGGGGCCCGACGGGCCACTACGGCGCGGGATTCTCGATGCCCGAATTTGAAAACCTGCGGGAGCACACGGCATCGTTTTCTGCTCTCGCGGCTGAGGATCGCATTGCGCAACTCGATCTGGTGACGAGCGATGGCTCCGCGGAGGTGAGCGGCGCGTTTGTGTCGGGAAATTACTTTGATCTTGTTGGGGTCGAGCCGCGCCTCGGCAGGTCGTTTCTGCCAGCGGAAGACGCGGTCCCCAACAGGAATGCGGTTGCCGTCATCAGCGATGACCTGTGGAGGGTCGCGCTTCATTCCGATCCTGCAGTTCTGGGCCGTCCGATTCAGATCAATGGAGTCAAGTTCATCGTGATCGGCATCGCGCCACCGGGATTTCGCGGCGACCTGGTGGGGTCGCCCGAAGAAGTCTGGATGCCGGCGATGATGCTGGGCAAGGCGGGATATGCCTGCGGCGATGGCTCGTACAACTGTTCGCTGATCGACGCAATTGTGGGGCGGCTGGCTCCGGGAATCTTGGCAGCGCGGGGTCAGGCAGAAGTCAGCAGCGCGGTAGCGTGGTCTGCGGCGGACTGGCCGGAGCGGCCCAGCCGCAGGCAAGCGGTTCTGTTTCCCGCCGGTGCGGCATGGCCTGACAGCCAGGCCGACGATCGTGGCCAGATGCATCTGCTGATGGCGATCACCGGTTCGTTGCTGCTGGTCGCGTGCGCCAATCTGGCCGGCCTGTTACTCGCCCGCGGCGCCGGGCGCAAGACAGAGCTTGCCGTGCGACTGGCTATCGGAGCGAGACGCTCCCGCATCGTACGGCAGCTCTTTACGGAGAGCATGCTGCTGTCGGCCGTCGGCGGCGCGCTGGGTGTTCTTGTTTCCTTCGCAATTAAGAATCTCCTCTCGCGATTTTATGAGTTCGACAGCGAAGGCTTCCATCATCTCTATAACCTGAGCTTTGACTGGCGAGTCCTGCTCTATGCCGTCGCGCTCACGTTTATCACCGGCGTGTTCTTCGGAATGATTCCCGCCCTTCGCGCTTCGCGACTGGATTTGGCGACCGATCTGAAACAGGGCACGCCGACGGCGAGGCCGGCGGCCTCGGGTTTGCGGCACGCACTGGTGATCGGCCAGGTTGCTCTTTCCATGGTGCTGGTGATTTCAACGGGGTTGCTGGTGCGGAGCAGCATCGCAGTGCAGCGCGGGACGAATTTTGACCCCGCGCATGTCGTCGTGCTGCGCATGAGGCCGGAGTTGCTCAAGTACACGCCCCAGCAGGTGCAGTCTCTGGTGGTCCAATCGGTGCGGCGCATCAGCGGATATCCGCTGGTGCAGTCCGTGGCGTTCATGCAGGGCGGTGAGGGGCTGCTGTGGAACTGGCAGAACGGCCGCGATGCGCAGGTAAGCCTTCCTGGTGCGGAGACAAACCTGCCGCATGCCGGTTTCTCCGTGCTGAAGCAGGACATCAGCGCGAACTTCTTTCACACGCTCCATACTCCTCTGCTCCAGGGCCGCGAGTTTAACAATGGGGATCGCGCTTATTCTCCACGCGTCGCCATCGTGAACGGAGCGCTGGCTCTGCGCTTCTGGCGGGACGGCAAAGGTGTGGGCCGCACTCTGATGGTGAATGGCTTGCCGTATCAGGTGGTGGGAATCGCGGCGAATCTGCAGCCTGGCAATGCGCTGCAGCGTCCTGAGCCGCATCTCTACCTCTCTTACTGGCAGTCTGGCGCCACGCGGGAAGGCGACGTTCGACTGGCGATTCGCGTGGCCGGTGATCCAGCGTCGTCGATCGGGGCGATTCGCCGCGTTATTCAGTCGATCGATCCCGCCGTGCCGATCGGGGAGGACATGCCGATGTCGGAACAGATCGGCCTTGAGTACATGCCGGTTCTGCTGGCGCGCAGCGTGATGTCGTGGTGCGGATTGCTGGCGCTCTGTCTTGGCGCGATCGGCCTGTACAGTGTTCTGGCCTTCGCTGTGCGAAGCCGCACGCGGGAAATCGGTATTCGAATGGCCCTGGGTGCGCGCAGGGAAGACGTGATGCGCATGATCGTCCGCCAGGGAGTGCGGCTAACGCTCGCCGGCGTCTCCCTTGGAGTGGCCGCGGCTGTAGTGCTGACCAGGCTCGAAGCCAGCCTGCTGTATGGAGTGAGGGCTACGGATCCGGTGATCTATGGAGGCGTGGCGGTCCTGCTCTTTGTCTGTGCTCTTGCGGCCTGCTTCCTGCCGGCGCGCCGGGCGGCCCGGATCAACCCAATGGAAGCATTGCGGTCGGAATGAGCGGGAGGTCGAGATGATGGCTCTGAAGCGCGCACGGACACGTTTCCGGAATTTCGTGACGAACCGTCGCGGCGACACGCGGCTGCGCGAGGAGATGGAAGCGCATCTCGCCCTGCAAACGGAAGAGAACCTCCGCGCGGGAATGTCGCCGGAGGAGGCGCGCCGACAGGCGAGGCTCCGCCTGGGAAGTACAGAATCCATTCGGGAGCGATACCACGCCGAGGAAGGACTGCCGCTGGCCGAGTGGCTGCTGCAGGACGCCCGGTTCTCGCTTCGT
>DATGJK010000075.1:0-3352 GCA_035295245.1 Acidobacteriaceae bacterium | reverse complement strand
TGAAGCAGTCGTTTGCTTCGCCTCCCACTGCTTTTGCTTCAGCCGCAATTCCAGAATCCGCGTGGCCAGCTTGCAGGCGCTGATCACCGCGTGTCCGTTGGCGGGCGGCATGCCGCCGGTGGCCAGCGCCTGCGCGGTCTGCGAGAGCACGTAGAGGATCGAAGATTCATCCTCGAGAAGCGGCACGTCGACGCGCCGGCCTGCGCACCCTTCGGCGTATTTCAGATGTGCGTGGCACAATTCTTCGCCACGCGAAGCCCAGCGCCCGCAGCGCCGCCCGCTCGGTGCAATGTGCTCGCAGCGCTGCTGTTCATGCGCTTCGCTGTGCTGCGTGTCCTCGATCGTGACCTGCTCGTTCATGCTCTCTCCTGATCCTTGCCGGCGATCCTCCGGAAAAAAGAAGGGTTGGCTGTACGCGTCTCCCCCAAAAGAGACGCGCACCGGCCAACCCTCAACCAACAGGAGGAGTCACCATGTTCGTCCGGCGAGGCCCGATCCTCGCCGGACACGCGAAGGCAAAAGGAAAAGGCCCTGCCGCCCCAGCAGAGCCTTCTCGACTTTCACCTTATAAGTTCAGAATACCAAGTTCACAAAACTCGAGTCTCAACTTTTTTTGTCGTCTGGTGCCGAGAACATCGCAGAACCATAAAACTCGGATACACCCTCGATCCGCGCTTCGCATCCACTCCGCCAGCAGTTACTCGCGCGGTAATAACGGTCGCGCCAATGATCTGCCGCAAGCCAATCCCGCTCAGGTGTTTGCCTCATCCCCCACAAATTTTCCCGCGCCTCTCCCTGACACGCCGCGCAGGCTTCGGACCGCGTTCACCGCAGCGCCATGCTGCTTGCGGCGGCACCTGACGAAAGTACTGTGATCCGAAACACATACAGTCCTACAGGCCACTTCGATATGAAAGATGCAGCGATTCCCGGGCTTCAAGGCAGGTCACCGCCCTGGGCGCTCACTGCGTGGAGAACTGTGTCATGGGGAATTTTAAGAACGGGGACCACCTGTTTCGGCTGGCCGGTGTGTACATCGCCGGAACGCTGTTGTTCCTGGTGATCCGGGCCTTCGTGGTTCCGCACAGCTTTGGACAATACGGACACTACCGAGGCGCGGCGATCAGCGAGATCGCGGATCATCCGCTGCACTTTGCCGGGCACGCGACCTGCGAAAACTGCCACAGCGATGTAGCGCAAACCAAGGCGGCGGGCAAACACGCGACGGTGAACTGCGAGGCGTGTCACGGGCCGCAGGGCAAGCATGCGGAGGATCCGGCAAGCGTCGATCCCGGGAAGCCGGACACGGCGGTGCTGTGCGTGCGGTGCCATGCGCAAAGCGCAGCGCGGCCGAAGGATTTTCCGCAGGTGAATGCCGACGAACACTCGGGCGGAGCTCCGTGCGGCACCTGTCATCAGCCGCACAGCCCGGTGATCGCCGCGGGAGGCACGCAATGAACATCACGCGACGTCAACTTCTGATCCTGCTGCCGGCGGCAGCGATTGCGTGGGAATCGGTGCTGGCGGGCACGCCGGAGCAGGCTCCGAACTACGACAAGAGCCAGCACTGGTGGAGCATGCTGATCGATGTCCCGAAGTGCATTGGCTGCGGCAACTGCGTGCGCGCCTGCCAGGCGGAGAACGATGTCCCGGAGGGTTTCTTCCGGACATGGGTGGAGCGGTATCACGTGACGGACGGGAACCTGGCCAATCCGGAAGTGATCTCGCCGGATGGAGGCAAAGAGGGATTCCCGGTAGCGAAGGAGGACGAGGGCAAGTACTTCTTCGTTCCGAAGCTGTGCAATCACTGCGCGGATTCTCCGTGCACGCAGGTGTGTCCGGTGGGAGCGACGTTCGTTACGCCGGACGGCGTGGTGCTGGTGGACCAGAAATACTGCCTGGGCTGCGCGTACTGCGTGCAGGCGTGTCCCTATGGATGCCGGTATATCCATCCGGAGAAGAAGGTGGCCGACAAGTGCACGCTGTGCTACCACCGGATCACGAAGGGGCTGACGACGGCGTGCTGCGAGGCGTGTCCGACGGGCGCGCGGCAGCTGGCGGACCTGAAGAATCCAAAGGACCCGATTCACGCGTTCCTGAAGACGCACAGCGTGCAGGTGCTGAAGCCGCAGATGGCGACCGGCGCGAAGGTTTACTACAACGCCCTGGACGGATCGGTCCGGTAGGGAGACGAGAAGGAGAAGAGCATGCCCGGCGTGGAAGGCTTCATGTATCCCAACGAGGTCTCGCTCTACTGGAGCGTGCTGATCGTTCTGTATCCGTTCATCACCGGACTGGTGGCGGGGGCGTTCATCCTGGCTTCGCTGGAACGGGTGTTTCGCGTGGAGGCGGTGAAGCCGACCTACCGGCTGGCGCTGCTGACGGCGCTGGCGTTCCTGATGGTGGCGCCGCTGCCGCTGCAACTGCACCTGGGGCATCCGGAGCGGTCGCTGGAGATGTACCTGACGCCCCATCGCTCGTCGGCGATGGCGATGTTCGGCTTCGTTTATTTGTGGTACCTGATGGCTGTGCTCACGGTCGAGGTGTGGCTGGATTACCGCGCGGACATCGTGCGGCTGTCGCAGACAACGGGCGGATGGAGGCGGCTGCTGTATAAGGTGCTGACGCTGGGCTCGGACAACATCAGCGAAGAAGCGCTGCACATCGACGACAAAGTGGGATGGGTGATCACGCTGATCGGCATTCCGTCGGCATTTTTCCTGCATGGATATGTGGGGTTCATCTTTGGATCGATCAAGGCGAATCCGTGGTGGTCGTCGCCGCTGATGCCGGTGGTGTTCATCTTCTCGGCCATGGTGTCGGGGATCGCGGCGGTGATGCTGCTGTATATGGCGATCACGAAGCTGCGCCGGGAGGCGATCGACATGCGCTGCGTGGACACGATCGCGCAGTACCTGCTGTACATCTTCATCATCGATTTCAGCCTGGAGATGCTCGATCTGATTCACCGCATCTACGAGGCGGACGAATCGTTCCGCAGCCTGGATTTCATGGTGCATACACGGCTGTGGTTCTCGCAGGTCCTGCTGCAGATCTGTATGGGGACGCTGGTGCCGCTGGTGCTGCTGGCCTCGAATCAGTTGTGGCACTACAGCGCTCCGGTGCGCCGCAAGATGTACGCCACGGCGTGCAGCCTGACCATGGTGGGAATCTTTGCCATGCGCTGGAACGTGGTGATCGGCGGGCAGCTCTTCTCGAAGAGCTTCCTGGGATACACCACTTATAAATTGGATTTCGTTACACGGGAAGGCCTGTTGCCGGCGGTTCTGCTGATGCTGCTGCCCTTTGCGATCTTCTTCGTGCTGATCAACCTCCTCCCGCCGTGGGACGA
>DATGJK010000074.1:0-9062 GCA_035295245.1 Acidobacteriaceae bacterium | reverse complement strand
CACCGTCCAGGATGTCATGAATCCGCCCGCGCTCCATCCGAAGATGGCGAGGCGGTTGGGATCGGCCCACCCCTGGGCGATCGCGTAATCCGTGGCGCTGTCCACATCCCGGTAGGCGCGGTCGCCGAAGTGCTGATAGATCGCGGCCGTAAAGTCGGAGCCGTAGCCGGTGGAACCGCGGTATTCCGGCTGCAGCACGACGTACCCAAACCCGGCAATGACGAGCGATAACGGATCGAGAGCCAGTTCGTCGTTGCCTTCCGGACCGCCATGAGGCAGCACCAGAAACGGATACTTCTTTCCTTCCACGTATCCCGACGGAAACGTCGCGATGCCTTCGAGCGCAATGCCCTCTTTGCTCTTCCAGTGCACGTCGCGCACCGTGCCGAGGTCGATAGACGCCAATTCGGCGTCGCCTTCCTGGGTGATCCTGCGCAGATGGCCCCCGTCCGGAACGGCAACATTGCGCGTATGTTTTGGGTCGGCGACGCCGAACGCCAGCTGATCGGCACCGTCTGCATAGGGTGAACTGACCGGAAGGCCCACGACGCCGTCAGGCCACTCGTAGGCAGCTTTGAGCGCGCCATCCTGAAAGCGGTCCGCTTCCGTGCGCACGCCATGGTCCACGTTCACCCAGACATTCCCGCGCGCATCCCCGCCGAGTTGCATCGCTGTGCCGTCGAGGTTCGGCGTCGCGTCGGTCGCCTCGCCTCCTGAGGCTGGAACGGTGTACACATGCTCCGGTGTCAGCACCGCGCTCTTCGTGGAGAGGAAGGCAATCTTGCTCCCGCCGTCCGCCCAGGCAATGTTGGATACCGTGTTCGGAATCGTGGCAAGGTGGCGCGCGCCGGACTCTGAACAGACATCGATGTCGGTCGCAACGTTGTGGTGGCCGATGCGGGGCAGATCGGAAAGCGCGGCGAGGGACTGACCGTCGGCGCTCCACGCGAGCGCGCCCTCTCCGCCGCCCAGCACGCTGGCAGAGACGTATTTCAGATTCGAGCACCACCAGCCGCCGGCGGTGCCATCCGCGCGGACGACATAGATGCTGGACTCACCGGGTTCATGAACATGGCGCACGTCGGCCAGCGGGTCGGGCGGACGAGGATCGGCGACGATGGCGAAGCGATCGCCCCTGGGGCTTGGCAGGGCGGAGTCGATGCCGCGCGGCAGCATGACGGTGACGGTCGGTACCGGGGCTGCTTTGTTGTCCTTCAGCGGGAAGATGGCGAACTGCGCCAGGTGATTCACTTCCCAGGCGCCGTACAGGCTGTTGCCGTCGCGGGTATAACCCATGGGCTTAAATCCCTCCGGCAAGTCAAGCTTCGCGGCATGCGAGCCGTCAGGCTGGATGCTCCACCATTCGCGGTGCGTGGGACCTTTCTCCCCGCCAAAGGTGACGACGTACAGGATGGTCCCATTCGGCGCGACGGCAGTGGCTCCGGCGCTGCGGAGCGCTGCCCAGTCTTTGGCTGTGAATGGATGGCGAGTAGTGGATTTGTCGGAGCTTTGAGCACAGACGCCCAGAGTCAGTGCGGCGGCCAGCGACACGAAAATAACCCAGTTGCGGCGCATACGTTCCCCTTTCGGGTCTTAGAAGGAATAAAGAATACTGTTGATCGTGTGCATGGCTGGAACGACGACAACGCCGATGAGAGGGGCCCCCACAAAGAGAATCACGATGAGGCTGATGAAGCCGAGAGAATCGTACACGCGCAGCGCCTTGTAGGGCAGCATGTGGCGGACGACGTGCGAGCCGTCCAGCGGCGGCAGCGGCAGCAGGTTGAACGCAAACAGGATCACGTTCAGCGTGATTCCCATGTAGAACAGCAGAGCCAGCGGGAAGAGTGCTGAGGACATCAGCCTGGGATCCACGGCGCCCATTCCGGCCATCTCGTGGATAATGGCAGCTCCGCTGCCGCTCGTCTTCGACAGGATGAGCAGAGCCACCGTGGCCGCCAGCGCCGCCAGCAGGTTGCTGCACGGCCCTGCGACCGTGGTCAGAATGTCATCCCGCGTGATGTTCTTGAAGTTGCGCGGCGTCACCGGCGTCGGTTTAGCCCACCCGATGAGGAACTGCCCGTAGCCCGGCATCAGAAGCATGAAGAGCGGAATGATAATGGTGCCGATCAGGTCGATGTGCTTGATCGGATTCAGCGTGACGCGCCCCATCATGCGCGCCGTAGGATCGCCCAGGCGGGACGCCATCCAGGCGTGCGCTGCCTCGTGCAGGCTCAGAGAAAACAGCAGCACGACGAATTCGAACATCGCCAGGATCAGGTGAAAGCTGTTCATGGATCGAGTTGATGGTATCAAGCAGCGCCGCTTCCGGAACGAAAAAGCACGCGCCGCAGCGAAGCAGTTACTCGTTTGGAGGCAGTTCGGCGCAGACTTCCGGACGTTTGCCGTCGCCCGGCGCTTCATCTCTGAGGCGGGTGGCTTCGCGCTTCGCTTTGATCTTGTGCGCCGGAACACCGCCAAAAATCGAGTGCGGCTCCAGATCGCGCGTGGCGACACCCTGCGCGCCGAGCATGGCATCTTCGCCAACCCGGACACCGGGCATCACCAGCGAGCGATACGTAACGCGAGCCGCGGGGCCGACCTCGGTGCGGCGCCGCTCGATAATGCATGCTTCTACCGGATCGTGCGCGTGCGAGAAGACCGCGGCCTGTTCTGAGATGGAGGTGCCTTTGCGAATGATCAGCTCGCCGCGATCGTCGAGCAGCACATGGTTGTGGATGATGACGTCGTCCTCGATGGTCAGGTTGTACCCAAACGTGAACTCGACGCCGTGATAGATCTTCACGTTGCGGCCGATGCTCTTGAATATGTGGCGCCCCAGCATGGAGCGCAGCCGGAATCCCAGCCAGTGATTCAGCGCGATGGGCGAGCGGTCGAACATGCGCCAGAACCACACCAGCGGCTTGATGACGGCATAACGCTCCGCATCGATGTCGCCGTAGTACTCGGGCTCCAGTGTCACGTTGGCCGGGTCGAGCGAAAGCTCGAGGACGTTGAAAGGTAGTTCCGTCACCAGAGTGAAGTTGAGGCGTCCGCCCAGCGGGCGCCCGAGCAGCAGCTGATGAAGGTTGTTGCGGACAATTTCGCCACGAAGAGCGGCCTCCTTGTGGCGCGAAAACTCGTCGTCGAGGTAATCGATCCAGCGCGTGAATACTTCTTTGGCTTCGCGGGTAGGCTCTACCTCGCGATATTGATAGCGCGGCATGTCATTAGATTATCGTTTGCGCCGCGGGACTGCCCGGCAGCGCTGCCCGCACCATGGTCATTTGCCCGGCGCACGGAAACGGGATAGGCTTTCACCGTCGTGCAGTTCCACAGCAAGGAGATGAAACTGCCGTGAGCAATAGCCCTGTCGTGACTCAAATCCATGAAGCCCGGGAAACCCGGGATTATTCTCGTTTACTGGTCGGATTGCTGGCCATCGCCGGATTGTGCGCGGTTGCGGGCCTGATCTGGAGTTATTCGCTGGCCAGCCGCCTCACTCAGGCCGAGGCGCAGGTTGCGTCGGCACAGAAGCAGAACCAGAAACTAGCCTCTGCGCTCGAGGAAACCAATGCGCGGCTGCGAGTCACGTCAGAGACGCTGGGACATTCGCTGGGACTGACGCAGAAACAGCTGGAGGAACGCGCGCAGGATCTGGTTCGGCGCCAGCAGGCTGAGGCGAAGCGTCTGGAAACCCAGCAGCAGCAGCTGACCTCCGTTTCATCGGACGTTAGCGGCGTCAAGTCGGACGTCGGCGGCGTGAAGACCGATCTGAACGCAACGAAGACCGAGCTGGCCAACGCCGAGGCCGCCATGCAGTCCATGAAGGGCGACCTGGGCGTGCAGAGCGGGCTTATCGCGACCAATGCAAAGGAACTGGAAATCCTCAAGCACAGGGGCGATCGGAACATCTACGAGTTCACGCTGCAGAAGGGCAAGCGGCAGGCCGTGGCGACCGTGGCGCTGGAGTTGAAGAAGGCCGACCAGAAGCACAGCAAATTCACGCTTGTGGTCTATTCGGATGACAAAGAAATTCCCAAGAAGGACCGCTCTCTGGACGAGCCCATCCAGTTCTACACGGGCAAGGATCACCTGCTCTATGAGCTGGTGGTGAACAACGTCGCGAAGAATCAGGTCCAGGGATACATCGCCACGCCGAAGAACGCACCCGTGCCGGTAACGCCAACGCCGAACGGGGAGTAGCGAACCTCTACAATCGGTACCGTGACTCCACGCTTCACGCTGGGCCAGCGCATCGCGCTCGCGATCGTTCCGCGCGCGACGGCGCTCGTGCTCGCGGCGATTGGCGCCACCCTGCGATTTGAAGTGATTGCTGAAGAAGGCGCAGTCCCGGCGACTCCGCCGGCGAGGGGGATTTTCTGCTTCTGGCACCGGTGCACTCTGCCGGCAGCATGGTATTTCCGGCGTTTTCGCTGCTCCATCCTCATCAGCCAAAGCTTCGATGGCGAGCTGATCTCGCTCACGCTGGGGCTGCTGGGCTACAACAGCGTGCGCGGGTCGAGTTCGCGAGGCGGCGCCGCCGGGTTGATGGCGCTCCGCGAGGTGCTGGAGAGCGGCATGCCCGTCGTCTTCACGGCGGACGGCCCCCGGGGGCCGATCTACCAGACCAAGCCGGGGCCGGTGAAGCTCGCGGGCATGACAGGCGAGCCAATCGGCAGTTTCTATCTGCTGCCGGAGCGCGCCTTGGAGATGCGTTCCTGGGACCGCTTCCTCGTCCCCAAACCGTTTTCGCGGGTGGTGGTGAGCTGGGCGCGGCCGGTTGTGCCGCCTGCGGCGGACGCGGATTCCGCGGCGCTGGAGGCCACGCGCCAGGAGCTGAACGACGCGCTGGAGCGGGCCAGGGTGCGCGCGGAAGAGCACGTCGCGCAGCGCCGATAAAATCAGCACAGTGCTGGTTTCAGACTTTGATTTTCATTTACCCGAAGAATTGATTGCGCAGGAGCCTGCGGCAGACCGCGCCGGTTCGCGCATGCTCACGCTGAACCGCAAAACCGGCGCATGGGCCGATCGCCAGTTCCGCGACTTCCCCGCCCTGCTGCGGCCCGGCGACCTGCTCGTGCTGAACGACAGCCGGGTCATTCCGGCAAGGCTCTTTGCCCATCGCGGCGGCCTGCACACGCAGGCCAATCATCGCATCACCGGCCGCGTGCAGGTGCTGCTGGCCGAGCAGCTTTCCGAGTGGGAATGGCGCGTGCTGGTTCGTCCCGGGCGCAAGGTGCTGACCGGCGAAACGCTCGTCTTCGGCAATAACGAGCTGCGCGCGTCTGTTACCTCACACGGCGAATTCGGCGAACGAACCATCTGCTTTGAGCCGGTGCAGGATTTCTTCGGCATCGTCGAGCGGCTTGGGCACATGCCGCTGCCGCCGTACATCCATCGCGAAGACAAGCCGGGTGACCGCGAGCGATACCAGACGGTGTATGCGCGTGAGCGGGGATCGGTGGCCGCGCCCACGGCAGGGCTGCACTTCACGCCGGAGATCCTTACCGCGATTCGCGAGCGCGGCGTGCAGATTGCCACGGTGACGCTGCACGTCGGGTTAGGCACGTTTCAGCCGGTGCGCGTGGATCGCGTCGAGGACGTCCAGTTGCACGCGGAGCGCTACACGATCTCCGCGGAAACCGCAGCTGCGATCAACACTGCCCGGCGCGAAGGACGCAGAGTCATCGCCGCCGGAACCACGACCGTGCGCACCCTGGAATACTGCGCGTTCCTCGGCGAGGAGTTCGCCCCGCATTCGGGCGCGACGAGCATCTTCATCGCGCCCGGGTTTAAATTTCGCGCAGTCGGCGCTCTGCTCACCAATTTTCACCTGCCCCAGTCCACGCTCCTCATGCTGGTGAGCGCGTTTGCGGGACGCGAGCACGTGCTGGCCGCCTATCGCCATGCCGTCGAGGCGAAGTACCGCTTCTTCTCCTACGGAGACTGCATGTTGATTTCCTAGGGTTCGGCGCTCCCTTCGGGACACAGCCACGCGTCGAACGCTAAGATAACTGCATTCGGGCTCGGGTCCCAGCCGGAGGGCCGGATGATTTTCACGGACAAACGGGCAGCTCGAACCAGCACGCGCGGCTTGGCGCTGAGCCTCGCCACGCATGGAACGCTCCTCGTGGCCGGCTTCGTCGCGCTGCACGCGCATCACGCACGTCCTGTCTTCGTCGAGAGCCGCTGCTGCTCCACCACGCTGTACTGGTCGCCCAACGCAGGTGTCAGTGCGCCAAAGCAGAAGACCGAGCCGCGTCGCAGGCATCGCGCCCCCGAGCCGACGCGCAGCACGAAGCCGCTCCTCGCATCAGCACCTGCGGCCGCGCCGCAAACGGCGCCCGTGGATGGCCAGACGTCGCCGCAACAACTGGCCTCGATGGGCGTGGGCGAGAGCTCGCAGAGTGCCGAACCGGCTCTCCCCGTCTATCGTCCCGCTCCGGGCGTCCCAGACCGTTCCCTGCTGCCCGACAAGGAACAAAACATCGTGGTGGAAGTGGAGATCAGCCCCCTCGGCGATGTCACGGGGGAGAAGCTGCTGCACGGACTGGGAAACGCACTCGATGAGATCGTGCTGCAGACGGTGAAAGCCTGGCGCTTCCGGCCGGCAACGCTGAACGGGACGGCTGTCGCCTCAGTCGAGGATCTGGTCTTCCCGTTCAATCACAATTACCAGCCGGAGCAGAACCCGAGCTGACTTAGTCGCAGCAGGTACAGTTTTCCTGCCCGCAATAGGAACAACAGTACTGGCCGTACGGGCGGACCCGCTTCGCGGAGCTGCACACAGGATCGGACCCACCCGCAATCGACGGAATCACCAGCACTTCATCGCCATCCTTAAAGGAATACTTCTCGTTCCCGAGGAAGCGAATGTCCTCCTCGTTCACGTAGAAATTGATGAAGCGGCGGATCTGGCCGGACTCGTCGCGCAGGTGCGAGCGCAACGCTGGGAACTTGGTCTCGATCTCCGAGATGAGCTGCGGCAGATTGCCCGCGCTCGACTGAATCTCGCGGGTGCCGTCGGTGTGCTTTTGAAAGGCGTTCGGCAACAGGACTCTAACGGACATACGATTCTCCCAGTTCCAGCGTGTTCTCCTCGCTGCGTTCTTCCAGATACGTTTCGAAATCGGTGAGCCGCGGGCGGATCGCCGCATGCTGCGCATAAGCACCCTGCAGCACATCGGTCGTCTTAAGGCCGTTCCCCGTGATGCAGGTGACGGTCAACTCGTCCGGCTGGATGCGTCCGTGTGCGTAGAGGCGCGCGGTCACAGCAATCGTGACGCCACCGGCGGTCTCCGTGAAGACGCCCTCGGTCTCGGCCAGTTCCTGAATCGCGGAGACAATCTCCACGTCGGAAACGTCTTCCGCCCAGCCGCCGCTCTCGCGGATGGCACGCGCGGCGTAGACTCCGTCGGCGGGATTGCCGATCGCCAGCGAGCGAGCAATGGTGGAAGGCCGCTGCGGCTCGATGTGATCGGCTCCGGTCTTGACGGCGACGGAGATCGGCGAGCATCCGGTAGCCTGCGCGCCGAAGAAGCGCACCGGCTTGTCTTCGACGAGGCCAAGCGCGATGAGTTCTTTGAACGCCTTGCGGATTTTCGTGATCAGCGACCCGCCGGCCATCGGGACAACGACGTTGTCGGGCAGACGCCAGCCGAGTTGCTCTGCAATTTCAAAGCCCACGGTCTTCGAGCCTTCCGCGTAGTAAGGCCGCAGGTTCACATTCACGAATCCCCAGTTGTACCGGTCCGCGATCTGCGAGCAAAGCCGGTTCACGTGGTCGTAATTGCCGTCGATGCGCACCAGCGTCGCGCCATAAACCTGGGTGTTGAGAATTTTTGCCGGCTCGAGGTCCGAGGGAACGAAGATGAAGGTTTTCAGTCCCAGCCGCGCGGCCTGCGCGGCCACGGCGTTCGCGAGGTTGCCGGTGGAGGAACAGCCGACGGTGTCGAATCCGAAGAACTGCGCATTCGCCAGCGCGACAGAAACGACGCGATCCTTGAAGCTGAGCGTCGGCAGGCAAACAGCGTCGTTCTTGATGAAGAGATTTTTAGCGCCGATGCGCTCGGCCAGCCGCGGAGCGCGCAACAGCGGCGTCCACCCGGCGGGGGTCTGCGGTTTGTAGTCCTCGGGCACGGGCAGCAGCGCCTGGTAGCGCCACATGCTCGACGGACCGGCGGCAATCGCCTCACGCGTGAAGGTCCGCTTCGCCGCGTCCAGATCGCAAATTACTTCCAGCGGAGAGAAGCACTCGTCACAGATCGACAGCGGGGCGTTGTCATACCGCTTCCCGCATTCCCGACATCGCAGTTCGTATGCAGCAGCCATTCAGCCCTCTTTTTGAGAGAGGCGAAGGGGCAAAAACAAATACGGGCGCGTGACGTCGTGCAACCGCTACTACCGGTACTTCGTGGATTCCGCGAGATGCGATACAGCCTGCACCCCGAATCTCATGTACCCCGCTTTTCACGGCGGGCGAGAGTTGACACCGATGTCCCGAATTGCTCGGGCCGGTTGTCGTGGCGTCACAGGGCCCGTCCCTCAGCCACTCTGCATGAAATCCAGGCTCGCTCTTTAGGAGCAAACTTGAATACTTATTTCTTACCATAGCCTCAGCCGCGATGCAAATCCTGCGCGGTTGAAGGGCCCGCGGATACAGCAACAAACCAGGCGTGGCATCCGCACAGGGCCGGCGTTTCATCAGAGCGCCGCCTGCACTTCACTGCTCAGCCTTCCACTGAAAACAAAGCCCGAATCCGTCAGGATCCCTGAAGTACATCTGTTTCATACCGTAGGGGGCGACCTTGGGCGGCTGATCGATGGCTACGCCGCGCGCGGTGAGTTCGGCGTAGGCCGCGTCGACGTCGGGACAGCCGAAAAACAGGCAGGCGTCGCGATGGAGACGCAGACGGAGGTGCTCTTCGCGCGTGGGGCGCTCGTCGTCGAACTCATAACACGTGTTCAGCATGACGTCCGCAGTGCCGAGGCGCAGCCACACCCAATGGTAGTGGTAAGGATCGCCGCCAAGATGGGGCGAGTGCTCGACCATGGTGAAG
>DATGJK010000073.1:0-2276 GCA_035295245.1 Acidobacteriaceae bacterium | reverse complement strand
CCGGCAGCACCGTCACGATCATCGCTTCGCGCCCTGCGGCAGCTTCTTTCTCCGCCACGCGCAGGCAGGCGACCACCGCAGCCGCAGCCGAAATTCCCACCAGCAGTCCTTCCGTCCGCCCCAGCCGCTTGGCCATGTCGTAGGCCGCTTCCGTTTCGACTTCAATGGTGCGGTCCGTCAGCGACGGATCGTAAATCGAGGGCACGATCGACGTGGCGTAATGCTTCATGCCTTCCAGTCCATGGAAGGGCGAATCCGGCTGCATGGCAATGCAGGTAATCTCGGGGTTGAATTCTTTCAGCCGTCGCGCTGTCCCGGTAAACGTCCCGCTTGTGCCCAGGCCGGCGATGAAGTGCGTCACCCGGCCTTCGGTCTGCTCCAGGATCTCCGGCCCCGTGCTCCGGTAGTGCGCGCGCCAGTTGTTCTCGTTGCTGTACTGGTCGGCATAGAAGTACTGCGCATCCTGCGCCAGCTCCCGCGCCTTGCGGATGGCCCCGTCGGAGCTGTCCGCGGGATCGGTCCAAACCAGTTCCGCGCCATACGCCTGAAGAATGCGCTTGCGCTCCGCCGACACATTCTCCGGCATGCAGAGCGTGACGCCAAAGCCCAGCGCCGCACCGAGCATGGCGTAAGCGATCCCGGTATTCCCGCTGGTCGCATCCAGCAGACGGCGTCCCGGGCAGAGCTGCTGGCGCTCGAGCGCGTCCAGCACGATAGCCGAAGCGGGCCGATCCTTGACCGAGCCGCCAGGATTGGTCCACTCCGCCTTGCCCAGCACCTGCACGCCGGGATAATCGGCGGCGACCCGATCCAGGCGGATCAGCGGTGTGTTGCCGATGCGCTCGATCAGCGTCAGTCCCGGCAAACCTGTTTTCGTTGGGGAAAAGGTAGCCATCGTATCCTGTCCTGTCATGCCCTCACGCCAAATTGCGGGGCCGCCGCTGCTTGTGCGACCCTAAGACTGACGGCGACAGCTACAGTCCAGTGTAGCGGAACGGGGATACGGAATGGCGACGCTGAAGAAGCCGCGGATACGCACCTTTGACCAGGTCCTGAGCGAAGTTCGCAGACTCCATTTTGATGTCCAGCAGGTGCCCGGAGTCGCAAATCAGCAGCGCATCTCGAAAAATGGCTGTGCCATTGTGGTGGAGGCCGCCGACAATTCCGCCGGTCTGCGCATGATCGTGCGCCCCGGCCCGCTTTATGGGGGCGAGATCGCCCATCTGGTCGACCGCGGCTTCCAGAAGTTCTTTCGCACCAGCAAGGGGGAGTTCCCCGCTACTGCCGACAAACTGCAGGCCCTGCATGCTTTTGTCGAAGAGCTGAAGGAAGCGGCCGGGTCCATCACCCTCTACAACGAGGCGCTGGGCACGGTCAGCGACGCCTATCTGTACGACCGGGTAAAAGGGCGCGACCTGCCCCTCGACGATCGCCCCCTGCGGCCCTGGGAACGGCCGTAAGCCGCAGAAAATCACGGCTTTTGCGAACACGAATGCGGCTGGAGGCGTCTATGCAAGTATGGGACGCTCTCTGGCCGTCATGTTCGTACTGCCCTTTCTCGCGGCGGCGCAGCAGCCCGCGCAACAGAGCAAGCCCGTCCAGCATTACGAAAACGGAGGGGTGGCCATGCCCGATGAGCGTGCCGCCGACTCGTACGCCATCTACTCCATGCTGGCTCCCGGCCCGGAACTGCAGAATATGGCTTCGGGAGCAACCCAAACCTGGGCCATCGCCGACACCACCGTGAACACCGAGGACCGCAACCCCGCCGTCCCGCCGCAGGGCCAGCTCAAGCCCCCGCCCAACGGAGACAAGGGCTTCAGGGAGGCGGTGGCCGACTTCGAAGCCAACCAGCATCTTCGTCTCCACCTCAGCCGTAAGGCCTTCCACATCGGCCACGACTTCCGCCTGCTCACACCGCAGGAAGTGAATGCCGTGCGCGCGGCCGGGACGACGCAGGGGTCCGGCTACCCCGGCGTGACCTTCTTCAGCGAAGTCTATTTCGACAGGAAGCACACCGCCGCGCTCGTCTATCGCAGCGAGTGGTGCGCTCATCTCTGCAGCGCTGGGTCGTGGATCTACCTGGAAAAACAGGGCAACCGCTGGGTCCAGCAATCCGGCATCGTCGTCCCCGGCGCCTGAGGGCTAGCGCCCCCGGGCTCGTTCCCGCTGCAGCTCTCGCCACAATTCGCTCTTCGACACGCCCCGCTCCTTCGCGATCCGCTTCAGCGCGTCCTTCTCGCTCAGCGCCTCGGACTTTTCCAGCTCCCGCAGCC